>JAAYHU010000059.1 GCA_012735245.1 Tissierellia bacterium | reverse complement strand
GCCTGGATATGTTGGATCCATACTATGGGGTGGGGTTCCGTCTAGTAGACATATATTTAATTCCTCTATGACTACAGCATCTATAGACTTAGGATCTGATGGGCAGTGGTGGTATTCTATACTAAATCCCTTAGCTGACATTCTTTGTCCAATTTCCCTCATCAATGAAGATTTGCCTCCTCCAGGCATGCCTTTGAATATATACAGCTTTCTTCTATTTTGAGGTATTATATAATTATGAAAGGAGTGAAAACCATTAGCTGTATTTCCTCCTGTAAATACTTTTCTAATTTTCATTTATTATCCTCCTTTTTAAGGTCCTGAAATTGAATTTATATTTATAATTTATTCCATAGTGCCCATTTGGTGCATAAATGAAAGCATCTCATTAAATTTTGTTACCCTAATTTTAGCATATTTATGCATTTTCTTAATAGTAAACAATTAAAAAAAGGAGCCACAAAGTGGCTCCAATGGCAAGAGTATATGAGACTTACCTATATATTTTTAATTTGCTTCAAGCTTTTTTACTGCTATACGATAAACATAGCTTAAAAGTAATCCAGCAATAGAAAATCCAGCTGCAATTAAAAATGCATTTTGATAATTGTTGTACTTATTATATATGCTGCTCATGGCAGTTGGCCCAATAAATCCTGCAATTGCAAATCCAATAAACATGATTCCATAATTTACACTATTGTTTTTAGAACCAAATCTATCTGCTGTAAACCCTGGATAAACTCCCATAATAGCGCCAAAACATAATCCTATAGCTGATATACCTAAGTAGAATTTTGCTACATCCCCTTCGCTGCATGTATATAACAATATTAAGCCAATAATCAATACTACAAATACAATTGTTAACATGTTAATTCTTCCTATTTTATCAGAAACATATCCTGCAATTACACGACCTGCTGTGTTAAATAATGATAAGATGGAAACAGCAGTTGTAGCTGCTACTACACTCATTCCAATCATTCTCTGTGCAATAGAAGATGCCTGTGAAGTGCACATTAGTCCACTAAATGCACCACATATCAACATAAAAATCATAATGTAGAAAATTGGACTTGCTAGCATCTCCTTCCAGTTTTTATCCCTTCCCATTAAATCTTTTTCCATTTCAGTTCTGGGAGACCATCCTTCAGGCACAAAGTTTTCAGGACATTTTTCTATTAAAGAGGAACCTACACAAATTATTATTAGGAAGACTAAGCCTAAGATTTTAAATGTATTTGTAATGCCTACAGAATTGATCAATGCATTGGCTATTGGGGGTAGTATTACAGAGCTTAAACCATAAGTTGCAGTAGTAATACCTCCAATTAGCCCCCTCCTATCTGGAAAAAACTTAACAGAATTCCCTATTGTACATCCATATACTAGGCCCATTCCTAACCCAACTAAGATCCCATAAGAAAAGTTTAAGAATCCGACACTTTTAGCTAAACCTGAAAGAAACATCCCTCCACCAAACATTAGGCCTCCAAGGAAAACTACTTTCTTGGGACCTAAGGTATCGTTTATCCTTCCACCTGAAATCATAGTAATAGGACCAACTAAGTTGGCAATTGTAAAAACAATGGCAAGATTTCCTGGATTTAAGTTAGTTCCTTTAATGCTGTTAATGTGTTCAGCCAAAGGAGGTGCAAAAACACTCCATGCATATAAAGAACCTATGCAAATATTTATTAAACAGCTTATAGCTAAGATTACCCATCTTTTTTTACTTAATTCCATATGTAAGTATACTCCTTTTCTTTATATAGATTTGTTGAATCTTGATAATTTATAATATCAAATAAATAGATTTAGGTAATGAAATAATTCAATATAAGATAACTTGGGGGTTTCACTCCACTAATCAATTGCTTATATATATTTAAATTAGTGGAGTGAAACCCATCCAATATAAAAAGGGATGTTTTTATAGAAGTTTTCAACCAAGTATGATTAACTAGAAATCAAATCCTTGCCAAACTGGAATACCAGTATATTCTTTGGCTTCTTCTCCTCCTCGCATAACTCTTAAGGCTCCAGCTGCCAAGGCTTCCATTTCGAATTCTCCTGCCATGACTGTAATAGGTCCAATCCATGAAACATATTCTTTTAATGTACTTACTATATAATCGCTATGAGACATTCCACCTGTCAATATAATTCCGTCTACTTTGCCTTTTAAGACAACTGCCATGGATCCTACTTCTTTTCCTATTTGGTATATCATGGCGTCATAGACTAGTTTTGCGTATTTGTCCCCTTCAGAAATACGCTTCTCAACTTCTCTAGCATCAGAAGTCCCTAAATGATCGATTAAACCACCATTTTTAGTTAATTTAGTATACAGCTCCTTTTCAGTGTATTTTCCACTGAAACATAGTTTTAATAGTTTTACTGTTGGCAAAGCGCCTACCCTAGTAGGTGTCATAGACCCTTCTCCATTTATGATATCGTTGGAATCGATCATTTTCCCCTTATGGTGAGCAGTTACTGATATACCCCCACCTAAGTGACATATTATCAGATTGATGTCATCGTAGGATAGATTTTTTTCTTTACAATACCTTAATGCTATTTCTTTCTGGTTTAAAGCATGTATTCTACTTTCCCTATAAAGGCCTTTTAGGCCTGTTACTCGTGCAAGATCATGGAATTCATCTGTATCTGGTGGATTTACAACAAAGGCCTCTCCCTTATACTTTTCTACAAACCTTGCACAAATTTGTGATGCCAACTGGGCAGGATGTTGTCCTGAGGTACCAATCCTAGCATCTTGAAGTAACCTTTCGGTAACCTTATATACTCCACCTTCTATTGGTACTAGGCCTCCTCCTCTACCTACAAATACATCTATAGTATTAAGGTCAATACCTGCATTAACCAGTTCTTCCTCGACAACTTTACTCCTATAGTCTAGCTGGTCTTGTACTTCTTTAAATTCTTTTAATTTTTCAGCATCGTGGGTAATGTTGGCACTAAAGATTTCCTTTTCATTTTCAAAGACCCCTACCTTTGTAGAAGTAGAGCCTGGATTTATTGCTAAAATCTTAATTGTTTTTTCCATAGATACCTCCTCAAATATTATAAAAGTACTAAATGCCTATGGTCCCTATTAAAGCATGCTCCCTGCCAATGCTGCCAAAGCGATTGAATAATACTTGTCTGAAGGCTCTGCAGACCTAGATGTTAAAACTATAGGTACCTTAGCGCCCACTACTAAGCCTGCTGTTTTAGCACCTGCAATACCAGTTAAGCATTTTACTAATATATTTCCTGAAGTAATATCTGGAACGAGAAGCAAATCTGCATCTCCCGCAACTTCACTTTCATAGCCTTTAATTTCTGCAGCTTCTTTACTAGTAGCTAAGTCAAATGAGATAGGACCTTCTACTATACAACCTTCAATCTTACCTTCTTCATTCCATTTTTTCAGCTGAGCTCCATCTACTGTTTCAGGCATCTTTGGATTTTCCTTCTCTATTGCAGCCAATACTGCTACCTTAGGTTTTTCCACTCCAAAACATTTAATTAACTTTACTGCATTTTCTAATATCTTCTTTTTCTTTTCTACATCTGGATAAGTGTTTAGTCCCATATCGCTAACTGCGAACAATTTATGATATTTATCTGTTTCATAAAAACCAATTAAGGAAAGTATATTATCTCCTATTAAGCCATGCTCTTTTTTCAATATGCCTTTCATCATCTGACCAGTCTCAATTTTTCCTTTCATTATGGCACTTGCTTTATTTTCGTTAACCAAGTTTATTGCTGTTACTATACAGTCCTCATCGTCTTCTTTATTTATGATAGTGTAATCATCTGGTTTTTCACCCATTGATTTTAGAATATCTTTTATAGCATCTTCTTTTCCCACTAACAGTGGTTCAATAAGCCCGTCTTTTCTAGCATGAACGATAGATTCTAATGTATTTTCATCATGGGCACATATTACTGCCAGCTTAACCTTATCTTCTAGGCCTTGAACATATTCAACTAATTCTTTAAAGCTAGTTATATTCATACTTTCACCTCTATCGATGTAGTTGAAATTTTTATTATGCTGAAAGCTATCAAGTTGACAAACAAACCATCCTTGATAGCTTTCATACTTATAGGTCTTTTCAATTTTACTGATTATAAGAGGTAATTTCCTCCCCCTGCCATACAGAACCTTCTTCTTCTAGTGAAGGTTTGAGGACCTGTTACTCCTTCTCCGGTAGGTGTAGCAATAGTTGGTGAATTGGTACCGCTGCCTCCTACTCCAAATGCAGACATAGTTCCACCATTTTGTACGAAGATTGTTGTATCAATAGCTCTACCAAATACAGTTACTCTGTCTATATCCTTTGACCAGATAGAAGCTGAGTGTTTATTTCCTTGTTCAGCTTGTACTGCCCATTCAACTGCTTGTTCAAAGCTTTCACAACGTATTAATGGGATAATTGGCATCATTTGCTCTAAGAAAACTAAGGGATGTTCCATAGTAGTTTCGAAGAATGCAATTCTTGGGTCAGAATCTATTTCTATGCCTATATCTTTTAGAATCACATTTGTACACTTGCCTATATATTTTTTATTAATATATTTGTTTCCTTCCTCATCACTTAAAACAACTAGGTCCGTTACCTTCTTTGATTCCTCTTCATTTAGCTTATATGCTCCAACTTTTTGAAGCTCTTCTACGAACTCATCGAAAATTGAATCTAGGACAAATATTTCCTTTTCAGCAATACATAGTAGATTGTTGTCAAAGGAAGCTGAAGCGTAAATACCTTCTGCTGCTTTTTTAAGATCTGCCGTATCATCTATTATTGATGGTGGGTTTCCAGCTCCAGCAGCAACTACTTTTTTACCTGATCTCATTAAAGTATGGACCATTCCAGGACCGCCTGTACCGATTAATAGCTTAACAACAGGTGATTTCATTATTACATCTAAGGTTTCCATATCTGGATTTCTTGGCATTACTAATAAGTTTTCTGGTCCGCCTGCATCTATGATTGCTTCATTTATAAGACTAACTGTATATGCACTAGTCCTCTTGCCATTAGGATGAGCATTAAATATTACTGAATTGCCTGCTGCCATAGCTGCAATACCATTTCCAACAACAGTAGCCGCAGGATTAGTTACTGGAGTTATTGCCCCTATTACTCCATAAGGCGCATAATATTCAACTGTAAGCCCCTTGTCTGTAGCATAGATGTTTTTAGGAATAGCTTCAGTTCCTTGAGAGAACATGACTGCTCCAGAATTCTTTGCTATCTTGTCCTCGATTCTTCCATAGCCAGTTTCTTCTAATTCTAATTCTGCTAAGTATTCCATTTTTTCCATTGCAAATTTGCGAATATTTTCAATAAATCTGTCCCGGTCTTCCAGTGTATATTTAGTGACAAGTTCTTTTTGTGCTTTTTCTGCTGCCTTAATGGCCTCCTCCACATCATCAAATACTCCCAACAGCTCTTTCTTGTCAGTCATTTAAAATCCCCCTTATTTATAATTTTTATAAATCAGTGAGTTTACCCACTGATTATCCTTCATCTTGCTTGTATACAAGTCTTTATCTAAATTATAACAATTTAGAATATAAAAAACATTGGCACATATTTAAAAACTTTGCCAACGTTTTATCAAATTTATCTATTTGAATATGTTTATATAAACAATTCCTACCCTGATTATTGTTATACTTTTTACATTTGTATTTGTAATTTCTCTCAAACAAGTATGGTAAATTTGTAATTTCTTGTAATTTTATAAGATAATTTTTGAAATAAGTATTTAAGAATGGTTTAGGAATTATAATAGGTGAAAATCTTGTCTAACTTTTACCATTTATTGTAAAAAGTTACAAACTGATTAATTGAATTTATTTCAATTTTGTTTTATTATAGATACAAGGAATAATACGGAGGTGTTTAAATGTCTGTTAGAACAACAGTCTTGTTGGATTGGATTTCTGAGTTTAATCCAACCTATAAAAACTACATAGATACATCTTTTAATTGTTACAGTTTACTACATAAAGACATAATAAAATTCCAAAAAGATTGTTTGTATATTGGCAAAGCATCTTGGCTACCCTCTACTCCTCCTACAGAAGAAGTAACATTTGTAATAGTAAAAGATAAAAACCTACCTAGCTATGATTCAATAGATGCCGATTGCACTTGTATTTATGTAGATCCAGATACAGATGTCTGGAACTTGTTTAATAAAATACAGGAATGTTTTTCAAATGCAATGTATGTGTCAGATTGTTGTAATAGGATTATTGAGTTAAGTAATAGTACCTCTAGCTTACAAAAATTGTTAGATCTGGGATATGAGATATTAGGGAATCCATTGTTGCTAGTAGATCCTTCTCTAAATTTTATAGCCCACGCAGGAGGCGATACTGTAACGGATGAGCCATCATGGGTCAGTATTTTATCAAGTGGATATATGCCAGAAAAGTATGTAGACTCTGTGCTTTTAGATGGCTTAGCTGATGAAGAAAACCATCCAAATAAACCTCTTCTCATATGGCAAAAAGACTACTTAAATCATGACCAACTAGTATATCGCATCCTGAGAAAAAATTCCCCAATTGCCTACTTAAAAATATTACAATATAATAAGGAGATTACAAAAAACGATAAACAGATTTTGACAGTTTTGGGAAATTGCCTTTGCAGGTTTATCAACAATAATAAAGTAGAGTATGCTTCATGTTCTTCTCTAGTAGCTTCCTTTTTATTATCATTGTTAAATGGAAGCCTTTATGACCGTGATATAATAGATTTGCGTCTCCACCAATTTAATATTAAGCTTTATGATAATTTAATATTAATTGTAATAGAACTTAATAATCACTTCTTACATGATCCAGATAAATCTTTAATTTTCCGGAGAAAGCTTCAAAATCTTCTAGGTCGTGACTATATATTATACTATAACAATAATATAGTAGTACTTTATGATTTTAAATCATCTCAGCCATTTACGGAAACGGAATATAGGAATTTTGAAAACCTTCTCAGTTCTTATGAATGTCGCGCTGGTACAAGCTTTATATTCCACGATCTTTATTCATTATCTGAACACTACCGTACCGCCCGTGACGCTTTATACACAAGTCAGAAATTGAATATGAACAAGACAATCGTTCAATATTCTGATATAGTCCTTCCCCATATCTTGTTGAATTATGGAAATCAAAATGATTTAAACTCTTTAATCCATCCAAGTATATTAACTATAAAAAATATGGAAGCTGAAAAAAGCGATATGTATTTAGAAACTATAAAAGCTTATATTGATAATGGCCTAAAGATAGTACCAACTGCTAAGGCTCTGTATGCTCATTACAACACAGTAAAATACAGGTTGAACAAAATAGTTGAATTGACAGGTATTGACTTTGAAGATGCTAATACCATATTTCAGCTACAGCTTTCATTTTTGATCTTGGACATACAAAAAAATATTATACAGGAATAAAAGATTGGCGGTTACTTTTCAGTAACCGCCATATTTTTTACTGTTAATATATTTTATTAATAGTTGTCATAAGCGATTTCTAATATTGTATTTACATCCTCTAAAGTAACTGGTCCATCAAATGCACTGCATAATGGATCTGGACTGTGATAAGCTAAGGGTCCCACTTCTAATACTTGTTCTCTTGTAAGTCCTAATTCACTAAATGTTGGTATTTTTACTTCCTTAGCAAGGTCTCTAACTGCGTCAGCTACTATTTTTCCAATTTCTTCTGGTTTATCAGTTTCTATATTGATACCCATTGCTTCTCCTATCTTCTTAGTCTTTTCAGGATAGAATTTAGCAACAAATTCTATAACTGCTGGAGTCAATAAAGCACAACTTATTCCGTGCGGTAAATTGTACTTATGTCCTAATTGATGTGCTAATGCATGACCTACATGGACACCTGATTCATTGAAGGCTATACCTGCCAAGTTACTTGCAAAAGCTAAGTATTCTCTTGCTTCTAAATTATTTATATCTTTTACTGCCACTGGAAGCCATTTAGTTACTAAGCGAATTACTTCATAGGACAATAGGTCTGAATGTGGTGTATTGTTTTTCTCAGTTAATGCTTCATTTGCATGTGAAAATGCATCTAAGCCTGTAAATGCTGTAATTGATGCTGGACATCCAAGGGTTAATTCTGGGTCTACTATTGCATAGTCTGGTGGAGATGGAAGCCCAATTTTACCATCATGTTTAATTGAGGTAACAACTGATACAAATGTAGATTCTGAACCAGTTCCTGATGTTGTAGGTATTAATAACTGCTTTAATCTTGGATTAGCATAATCCTTTTGACCTGTAATGTAAAGTGCAATATCATCTAATACGTCATCTCCATTTGGAGCTACTGCTGCTATAGCCTTTGCTGTGTCTAAGACACTTCCTCCTCCTACCCCTACAATTCCGTCAGCACCGTTATCTCTACATATCTTAGCAGCTTCCTTAACTGAGTCTTCGGGACAATCCTGAACAGCGCATTCCATATTACTACCTCAAGCCCTGCTTCTTTTAGAGAATCGGCTATTTTGCCTGCATGACCTACACGCTCAATTCCCTCATCTGTCACTAGCATTGCCTTTGTCATTCCTAATTCTTTGGCTTTTTCTCCAGCTTGCTTATGGGTACCAGAACCGAATAAGACTGGCGCTAATTGTAGATATACTCCAGATTTTAACATAAATATCTCCTCCTTAAGGATTTTTATAATTCAAAGGCCTCTTTATATCCAGTACCAATTGCATTCACTATCTTTCCTGCTGTTTTGGCATCCCCTAGAAGAACAACTTTTTCAAATTCTTTCTTTAATTCTTCTACCATTTCTGTATTTGATCTAGTTCCTAAGGATAGTACTACTGCATCAAATCCATCAAATTTCTCTGTTTCCTTAGTTTCTGTGTTTTCTGTTACAACAGTAGTTCCTTCAATTGCGATTAATTTATGCTTAGGATATAGTTTAACATTGTGTTTTTCAATTCTCTTCATAACATCTATTAAATTTTGGAAGAAAACTCCAGGTCCAATTTCATCTTCCATTTCAAATATAGTTACGTCATTTCCTTGTGCACCCAATAAGTCTGCAGTTTCAATGCCTGTCATACCTGAACCTACAACTGCTACTTTTTTGCCTCTTAGTTTCACATCTTCGTTTAATACATCAACTGCTGTGAAGACATTTTCCCCATCAATTCCAGGTATAGATTTTGGTACTATAGGATTTGAGCCCTGTGCAACGAAAACTGCATATGGATTTAATTCTTTTATCTCTTCTATGGTTGGTGCATGATTAAGCCTTATTTCAACTCCTAATTCTTCTAGCTGAGCTTTTTGGTAATCAATTAACCAAGCAACTTTTTCCTTCTTAGGTGGTTTAGATGCATAAACAATTTGTCCACCTACTTCAGTTTTCTTCTCAAATATTATTGGTTTGAATTTACGTTTTGCCAATATACGTGCTGCTTCCATACCTGCTGGACCCGCACCTATTACTGCAACTACTCGATTATCTCCGTCTTTCTTCAGTAAATGCTCTCCGTAGTTAAGTTCTCTACCACCTTCATAGTTAATGGCACAAGCCACAGGTTCAGTGCTTAAGTCTGCATTCATCAGAGTTTCCATACAGTGTAAGCAGGATATACATTTTCTTATCTTCTTTTCTTGGCCATTCTTTGCCTTATTTGCCCAATCAGGATCAGCAAAGAACTGACGTGCTGAACCTACAAAGTCTACCTTTCCTTCTGCCAATATATGCTCTGCATATTCTGGTTCACGGATTACTGCTACTCCAATTACAGGGATATTAACTTCTTTCTTTATCCTAGCAGCATTTTCAATTTTCCATCCTTGATCAAATCCTACTGGTTCCCATGCAGTATTCATTGATTCATAAATACCAGAACTTACGTCAAGAGCATCTACACCTAGTTTTTCTAAATGCTTAGCAATTCTTATTCCATCTTCTATTTGTAAACCTTCTCCTGGTTTTCCTGCATAATCCATGTATTCAGTTGCAGAAAATCTTACTATAATCGGATAATCTGGCCCACATACCTCACGGATTCCTAAAATGATTTCATCTAAGAATCTAATACGGTTTTCAAATGATCCGCCATATTCATCTGTTCTTAAGTTTGTATATGGACTTAGGAATTGGTTTATTAAATATCCATGGGCAGCATGTACTTCAACAGCATCGATACCAGCTTCTTTTAATCTTCTAGCTGCTTGAACAAATCTATCAACAGTTTCTTTAATTTCTTCTTTAGTCATTTCGTGAGTAGGTTGTCTTACTGCAAGACATTCCTTGGCACTTGGTGCAGCCATAGTTTTATTTCCATTTAGAGCTGCTAGTCCTTGACGACCAGGATGGTATATTTGTACAGCTATCTTAGAGCCATATTTATGTACTTCGTCTGCTAATCTTTTTAATCCAGGAATGTATTTATCATCATCTACTGCTATTTGATGTGTATTACCTTTTCCTGTTGCAAAATTTACACAAGTACATTCTGTTATTATTAGTCCTACTCCACCCTTAGCCCTTGCACCATAAAATGCTATATCTTCTTCTGAAACACTTCCATCGGTATTAGCTAAATAGTTTCCCATTGCAGTCATTACTACCCTATTTGGTACAACCATTTTCCCGATGTTTTTAGGTGAAAATAAATGCTTGTACATACAATTCCTCCTTTATATTAAAATTTTAAATTTTAAGCACTTTTATCTGCCATAACTTTGTTTTTATTAGTTCCCCAAACAAACATTATTACAGCTAATACTGCAGCTATAACTGCTCCTACAATGAAAACCATGAAATTATGGTTAACACCCTTGCTGATTGCAGCGGCAATTGGGTTGATGATATATGGACATACGAATTGACCAAAGTTTTGAGCACATGTAACTACTGAAATTGCCATTCCAGCTGAAAATGCATCTACAGAAGTTGCTGTATTTATAAAGATTGCTGGTAATGTTGCTGAAACAGCCATTCCAACTAAGAAACTACCTATATAAGCAACTACCATATTTGGAGCATAAGCTATGATAACATATGATGCCACTAACATTACACAACCAATTGCTATGGTGTTGTTTTTAAATGTTTTTGCATAGTTACCATATAATAATCCCATTATAATACCACCAATTGCAAAGAAGGCTAATCCCAAACCAGAATCTGCAGCTGTTCCTAGGCCTTTTTCTTCTACAAGGAAGGATAGTGAAATAGAATAGACTTGTACAGATATGAATAGTATGAACATGAATATTACCCAACCCCAGGTTGCCTTTGTTAAGTTTGATTTTTGCTGTGTTTCAGTTTCTTTTGACTTTGCAGGTACATTATGTGGTATTCTGGAAACAACTAATATTACAGACAATACTGCTAATAAGTGTACAAGGAATACATAATTCCACTTGATGTCTGCAAGCCAACCGCCAACAAAGACCATTACTGCAGCACCCAACATTTGAGCAGCTTGTAATGTACCTTGCACCTTTTCCTGTTCTGCACCGCTGAAATGTTCAGCTATAATTGCAGTACTAACAACTTGTGCAACTCCTACACCGACTCCCAAAATTCCCCTCATAACTAAAATTGGAACTATAGAAGTCATAAATACAGGTGCCACACCACCTATTAAGAATGCAAGAATTCTACAATTGCTATGGTCTTTTTGGAAACACTTTCCATTAGCTTACCAACTACTATTGTAGTAGGTATTATTACTATACATGGTATTGAGATTAAATTTTGAATCATAGTTTGTGAAGCATCTGGGAAATTGGCCCCTATTGTTGCTAATGCACTGGTGATACCAATAACCCCCATCATCAATAGACCTATAGCATAAATACCTAGCTTGATCCTATTTTTTTGAGCACCCACTGATCAACCTCTCCTTTCATTATCTTATTTACTCATCTAAATTTTATCAATCATGAGGATCTATTACATCATTACAAACTGAGAATGCCAATATTTTATCGAACACTTTATAATAGGGTGATTTTGCAATATATGATAATTAATTAACATATTTTTTGTACCATAATTCAAATTTTTTTATATTTTCTTATAATTTCGCCTAAAAAAAAGAGCTTTTTTTGTTTGTTTTTATACATTCCACTAATTGCTTTTTAATTATTACATTCCTTTTGTAGTTTATTTCAAAAAAACCTTATAGATACTACTTTCTATAAGGCGCCTCTTTATATTTTTTATCTTTCTATAGAAAAACTGTAACAGCTGTATAATAAATCTTTATGTAAGTCTTAGACATCCATATAAATCTGATCGTATTTTTTGACAAATACCTACCAATCCTTAATTAATTCTTATAATAAACCTTAAGTATTCGAATAACCATTGAATCTTGACAAATACTATCAATATGCTATAATAGTATGGTCGTAAAAAACTTATCTTATGGGAGTAGATGGGTGCTGGTGTGCCCTCTGGTCTTCAAAACCAGCGCGAGGCGTTAGTAGCGTCTTGGGTGGGTTCGATTCCCACATACTCCCGCCATATAATTTTTCTGGACTTACAGAGCTTATGTAAGTCTTTTTTTATGCAAAAAATTAATGAAAAATCTTAGGTTTTTTGTTTGGAAGCCACTTTTCGTGCCACTTTTAAAAAATAAAAAGGCCTTGGCATTTCTCCAAGACCTTAACTCCCTTAGCAAAAGACGTTTCTGTAAGAATATTCCTGTTTCAATTCCTTGTAGGTAGTATAGTATAAATACTATCCAATTTTATACTTTTTGTCAATTCATATAGCTTTATAAAACAATATTCTTATATTAATTATAAAAGCAACACCTTCCTATACCTACTCACAAACCTAATCTAACGGAACTACAATAGTGTAAAAATCTCTTTATACCAATACCTAAAACAATTAAATTTAATATTTAGTAAAATTTATTGCAAATTTTGAACATCCCTGCTAAAATTTGAAATAAGAAATTTTACCCATTATAAGTGATTAGATACTACCTACAAGGAATTGAAGCTCTTCACAGAATGTATGCCCATTTTCACATTCACACACTGATGGGATTATGTCTAAAAATATAGAAACACCTTTGGTTAAGGTGTTTTTATTTTGTCGTCGACTTGCAATAGTGCAAAAACCACTGGAGATCGACGACAAAATAAATCCCTAATTTTTAACCTCTATCCAATTTGGTTGAAAATTTTGAATAAATTTGCTAAAATAAGAAATAAGTAATTATCTCATATCTACGGATTTGGATTCTACCTATAAGGAATTGAAATCCCTGCTAATTCCTTTATAGCATCATCATAAAGCTGCATTTGGATTCTACCTATAAGGAATTGAAATACTTGAACAGCACATTCATGCAGTTGGAACCAGGCGAATTTGGATTCTACCTATAAGGAAT
>JAAYHU010000058.1 GCA_012735245.1 Tissierellia bacterium | reverse complement strand
TTTCTAATATATTTAAAAGGATTATATGTTTTTATATTGATTTCTCAGCCATTATTTTATCATATCTTAGCTTTAGTTATATATAAATTTTGTCCATACTGCTATTTTTTCAAAGAAATAGGCTACATATCTATTTATGTAGCCCATATCTTTTGGATAATGTCATCTAAGGAACTATATACATCATTTTCATTAATAGAGTAAAATGGTATTTCTAAATCAACTTCTTTTAAGTATTTTTTCAATTCTTCGATAAACACTCCTGAGCCATTTACTAATTTTAGACTTTCCAAAATCTCAGCCACTTGACTGCTGTCTATGATTTCTCCTCCATAGTTCCCTGAACAAGTAAAGTTTACTCCACAGCTAGGACTGCCATCTATTCCTACAATCCCTACTATTTCATATCCAAAGTCTATATAGTTCTTAACTTGTTGAATGATAGGCTCAAGAAGTCTTCTACACTGTTGTCTATAGAACAAATTATCATATTGTTCCTTCACTTGTCCCCATCTTTTTATTCCATACATGATCATCTCAGGGCAAGGAAGTTGAATAATGCCTATTCCCTTATCAGCAATAATGTTTAAAAACTCCTTAAAAACTCCTTCATATTGACTAAGGCCTTCTACCTTTGAATTAGAGTTTAAGATACAGTGACAAACTAATATAATTTTCTTTTTTCTCTTCAATTATAAACACCCCATTAAACTAGCTAAAGCTCAATAAGATGATTTTTAGCTAGTTTTAAATAAACTTTTTGATCAAGGTCATAGATCTTATAGTCATCAAATAATACATCTACTTTTAAAACTATATCCTTTACCTTTACCATGTATCTTATGATACTTCCTTTAAAGGACACATCGATAATAGTTCCAAATAAGGTATAGTAATCTCCCTCGGGAAATACTTCACTTGATATTTCTATGGTTTCTGGTCTTATTACAATTTTCGAAGCAGTAGATTCTTCTCCAGTTAATTTTGTAAATTCTTCCTTGTCTAGTAGATTATGACTGCCTATGAATTCTGCTGTAAAAATCCCCTTTGGATGTTTGTATATTTCCATAGGAGTACCTGATTGTTCTATGACCCCATTCTTCATTACATGAATAATATCCGACATAACCATGGCTTCTTCTTGATCATGGGTAACAAAAATTGAAGTCATATTTAATTCCTTGTGTATTTCCTTTATCCTAACCTGTAAAGCTCTTCTAAGTTTTGCATCTATGGCATTAAATGGCTCGTCCAATAGTAGAACCTTAGGCTTTGTAACAATACTTCTGGCTAAAGCTACCCTTTGCTGTTCTCCTCCCGATAGCTGATAGGGATATCTTTTTTCATAGCCTTGTAAGTCTACTAATTTTAAAGCCTTTTGTACTTCTTCATGGATTATATCTTTATCTACTTTTTTCATTCTCAATCCAAAGGCAACATTGTTATAAACATTCATATTAGGAAAAAGGCTATATTGCTGAAATATCATACCAATGTTTCTATCCCTTGGCCTAAGGTTAGTAATATCTTCTCCTTGAAGGTAGATATTTCCCTTAGTAACTTGTTCTAATCCTGCAAGACATCTTAATAATGTACTTTTGCCACAACCCGAAGAACCTAATAAGGTAACAAAGTCTCCTTCATTGATGGAAAGATTTATACCCTTTAAAACATGGTTATCGCCATAGTATTTATCTACATTTTTAAAGATTATATATGACATATAAACCCCTTATTTTCCTAAAGCTTTTGTAGCATTTTCTACATATGTCATGTCAATTACATTTTCGTACCCTATAGGTTCTTTGATTAAGCCTTGTTGTAAGCAAAATCCTTCTATAGCTCCAAAACCTTCTCTTGAAATATAACCGTCTGTTGATAAACCATCTTTTATTATTCCTATGGTTTCAACTAAATTCCTACCTTCAAACATTGGAGCAACTAATTCTGCTATTTCTTCAACTGAATGCTCTTCTTGCCATTTCATCGCTTTAATAACTGCATTTACAAATTTTTGCACTATATCTGGATTCTTTTCTGCGAATTCTTTAGTCACTGTTACCATTTGTGATTCATAATATTTAGAGCCATAAAGCTTTTCATGAACTTCTGGGTCACTTGTATTTAATAAAATGTTTGCATTTATTCTCTTAAGTTCATTTATATGGATTAAGTCAAAGAAGGATGCATCTATACTTCCTTGTTCAAGAGCAGCTAAAGCAGCTCCATACTCCATATTTATCCATTGAACATCATTTTCTGAAAGTCCAGCTTCTTCTAATATGGAAAGGACAAAAGAATATGGTGCAGAACCTGGCATGCCTGCAAAAATAGTTTTGCCTTTTAATTGAGAAACATCTGTAATTTCTGGTTTAGAAGCAAATAAATATAGTTTACTCTTAACTGTTGAGATAATGATTTTGGATTCTAAACCTTCATCAAATGCACGAAGAACAGGTTCTGTTGATAACATACAAAATTGTGAATCACCTGCATGCATCCCTTGGAAAGCTATTGGGCCATCTTTAAAAACAATAAATTCAGCATCTAAGCCCTCTTCTTCAAAGTATCCTTGCATTTCAGCTATATAAACAGGTAACCATGACTCACCTCTCATTTCAGATATAACAATCTTTGTTAAGCCATCATTTGAGGTTTCCTTTGACCCACATCCAGTTAAGCTTACTAATACTAATGAGATTAAAACTGCTACTAATATTGATCTTTTCAATTTTATTCCTCCTATCCAATTTTAATGTTGTACATTCTTCTCATAGTTAAATGATAGTCTTGTTGTGGCCCTCCAACGCAATAAATATGCCTCGGACCTATCAAGAATAAAGTTTAAAACTAAACCTACAATTAAAAGAATAAATATACATGACATTACCCTAGCGATTTTAAAATATGATGATGCATAAGCAATCATCCAGCCAAATCCTGCTGAAGCCCCCATGAACTCACCTATAATTGCACCTATTAAGGAAGCTCCTACGCCATTTCGAATACCAGTTAATATCCATGGCATACTAGAAGGTAGTACTACATGATACAAGGTTTGAATAGTACTTGCTCCCAATAGATTTGCTGATTCAATAAGCTTGGGTTCAATGTTTTGGATTCCAGCATAAGTAGAAAAAAACACATTAAAAAAGACCATTAAGGCTGCTAGGAATATTTTAGATGTTAAACCTAAGCCAAACCATAGTATATATACTGGTGCTAACGTTAATTGAGGAATTCCATGTATGGCAGTGATTATAGGTAGGAAAATCTTTCCTAAGGATTGGATTTGACCAAAAAGTAATCCTACAACTATGCCAATAACTGTACCATAAACCAAACCAATAAATGCTTCTTTTAAGGTGATTGACGTATGTTTCACTAAATCTCCACTTAATAGAAAATCCTTTAAGTCTAAGATGATTTCACTAGGATAGCTTGTAAATAGGGGATTATAAAGTCTTAACCTAGCTGTAATTTCCCATATAGCAAAAAATAAAAGAATTAATATTATCCTAATAGCTAATATATGGTTCTTCCTATTCTTTATAAGTGCTCACCTCACTTTTAGGCTAGTATTTCAGAATATGATTGTTTTTTTTACAACTATATCTATAATAAGACAATAAATTCATCTATATCTATAATAAGACAATAAATTCATCTATAAAAGCTTTATAAAAAAATATAATAACAACTTTTTCCATATAATTTCTGTCTATAGTTGAATAAGTTTTATTATTGTCTTTGCTTAATATAAATGATATTATTAAGCAAATACATATTTGTGATTTGGGGGGATAATATGTATAAAAAACTAGGAGAGAAAATAAAAGAACTTACTATAGAATTAACTGAAATACCAAGTATAGTTGGCAGCAAGGAAGAGATTAATGTAGTAAATAGAATATATGAAAAGTTTAAAAACATGGAATATTTTAAGGAAAATCCTGACAAAGTAAGGCTAGTTGATGTAATAGATGACAAACTAGGTAGAAAAAGCGTTTTAGCTATTGTAAAAGGGAAGAAGGGCAATAGCAATAAAACAGTAGTATTAATTGGTCATACTGATACTGTAGGAATTTCAGATTATGCTCATATAGAAAAATATGCAACCAAACCTTTGGTATTGAGGGAAAAGCTAAAGGAACTTTCCATTTCAGAAGATGCTAGGAAAGACCTAGAATCAGGTAACTACCTATTTGGCAGAGGCATATTCGATATGAAATGTGGAGTGGCTATTTTAATGACTATAGTTGAGGAACTATCTAAGGATATAGATAACTTAGAAGGAAATATAGTATTTGCAGCTGTATGTGACGAAGAAGGTAATTCTGGTGGTATGTTATCTATAGTTCCTGAACTGGTTAGCTTGAAAAAAGAAGAAAATTTTGATTATCAGGCCATTATAGACACAGATTATATGGCTCCAAGATATGAGGGAGATAAAAATCGATATGTATATGTGGGAACAGTAGGCAAAATAATGCCCTCATTTTATATAGTAGGTTCTGAAGCCCATGCAGGGGACCCTTTCAAAGGCATAGATCCTAGCCATATATCCTCTGCTATAATGGAAGAAATAAACTTCAATACAAAATACTGTGATGAAGCTGAAGGAGAGGTTACTGTACCTCCTATTTCCCTAAGACAACAGGATCTTAAAAAAGAATACTCAGTTCAAACAGCAAAATCAAGCTATCTATACTTTAACTTTGGTACTCACAAAAGCACTCCAGACGAAATAATGAAGAAGGTAATTGAAGGTGCTAGCTTGGCATTTCAAAAAGTAATTGACAATTTAAATATAGAATATGAAAAATATTGTAAATCCAATAAGTTTCCCCATGAAAGGCTTCCTTGGAAGGCAAGAGTCTTATCCTTTGCTGAATTATTGGAAAAGGTAAGGGAAGAAAAAGGGGAAGAGCTTGATAAATTAATTGATGAATTAAGTAAAAAACTATTAGCAGATGAAAATATTGATGAAAGGCTTTATGCTTTAAAAATTGTAGAGGCAGTTTACAATCTCTGGTCTGATAAGGACCCAATAGTCATAGCTTATTTTTCACCACCTTATTATCCCCATATTTATGTAAAAGGAGAAAATGAATTAGAAAGAAGACTATTAAATGCTGTAAATAAAACCATAGAAACTACAGAAACTAACTATAATATTTTAATGAGGAAATTCTATCCTTATATCTCCGACTTAAGCTATGGGGCTGCTCCAAGAGAAAAGAATGCCATCGATTCTTTAAAGGATAATATGCCTGGCTTTGGAGTTAAATATAGTTTACCTTTAGAAGATATGCAGGAATTAAGCTTGCCTGTAGTCAATATTGGTCCCTTTGGCAAGGATGCCCATAAGTTTACTGAAAGGTTGGAAGAAGATTATTCCTTCAATGTGGTGCCTGAATTAGTATATAAGACCATAAAAGAATTACTAAAATAAAAAATGCATCCTTATTTTTCTAGGATGCATTTTTTATTCATCTTATAACCTCAAAGAAGCACGAAATCCTCTAGAGCTGTAGAAAGAAGGTGCAGAATTATGATATATGAAAACCCGTCCATAGAGCTTATCACCAAAAATAGCTCCTCCAAGTTTTCTTATATCATCAGGTGTTTTTATCCAACTGGAAGTCTTAGGGTCAAAATCGCCAAGCTTCTGTAACTCTTTATATTCCTCTTTAGTTAAAACTTCAATACCCATGTATGCAGCCATATCAAGAACATTTCCTGCTGGCTCAACCCCTTTTTTGAGTCTCTCTTGCTCAGCTTCATTATCATAACAAAGACTTCTGCGACCCTTTGGACTCTCCTTTGAGCAATCAAAAAAGATATATTCATTGCTCTTACTGTCATATCCGACAACATCAGGCTCTCCACCGGTTATCTCCATCTGATATAAGGACCATAGTTTTTCAGGATTCATTTCCAGTTTTTCTTGTACTTTATTCCACTCCAACCCTTCATGTCTATTCATATTCTCTTCAAAACGAGTCTTTAGTATTTTCAATAATTCTTTAGCCTGGTCTACTGACAGGTCTTTTTTACCTTCCATCTTGTACCTCCAAAGTACTTTTATCTTTCACAATAGCCCTAGTAAGATATGTCTTGTTGTAGAAAAGTTCCTTTTTTCAAGTCATCAAAGGCCTTATATAGCTCTTCCTTTGTATTCATGACAATTGGCCCACCCCAGGCAACAGGTTCTCTTAAGGCTTTGGAACTTATAAATAATACTTGAGCCTTTTTATCTGTAGCTTTTATTTCAACATAATCTCCTTCTGTTAATTTAACTGCTGTCTTTTCTTCAACCAACTCACCAGCTATATATGCATCTCCCAATAATGTAAATAACATAACAGAACGATCTCTTTCTGTTTCTATAACTGTCGAAGCATTTGGGTTTAAGTGTATATCGTAATAATCTAGTGGCAGATATTTACTAATATAGCCTTCTTTATCTTTGTATCTACCTGCAAGTAATCTTAACTTTCCATTTTCTAACCCTATCTCTTCTATTTCTGAATTTTTAATGCTCTTATATGCTGGTGCCACCATCTTATCCTTAGCCGCTAAATTTAACCAAAGCTGTACTCCCAGTAGTCTTTCCGATGCTGGCAGCATCTCCTCATGTAATATACCTGAGCCTGCAGTCATCCATTGTACTTCTCCATCTCCAATGGTGTCCTCGTTGCCTAGACTATCTCTATGGGTCATCTT
>JAAYHU010000007.1 GCA_012735245.1 Tissierellia bacterium | reverse complement strand
CATTAATCATAGCTACTATAACAGCCTTAGCAATTACATTAACTGGTGTATGGGAGTCAGGCGTATCAGGAGCGGCTTTAACTATGTCTGCATTCCAAAGTGTAATACCAATTGGTAATTATATAGTATCTATAGGTTTATTGTTATTTGCATTCTCAACTATCTTAGGTTGGGAATACTATGGCGAAAGATGTGCTGAGTACCTACTTGGATCAAGCATTATTAAGGTTTACAGAATTATTTGGATACCATTCATAGTTATAGGAGCAATAGGCGGACTAGAATTTATCTGGGACTTAGCTGATACATTAAACGGTCTGATGGCTATTCCAAACTTAATAGGAGTTGTATTCTTAAGCCCAGTAGTAGTTAAGCTTACTAAGGAATTCTTTAATAATTACGTAAAAGCTGAAAAGGTAAAATAGATTTAAAATAAGGAGGACCAACCGTCCTCCTTATTTTTTTCTCATATCGTTTCTATACTTTTCCATGACCCCTGAAAATATTTCTGCACTGGTAGGCGGAGTATAAGTAATGGCATTGGCACCAGCCTCAATAGTGGCTAAAATAGTTTCCTCCGTAGGCCCGCCTGTTGCAATAATAGGTAGTTCCTTTCCAAACTTGTCCCTAATTAACTTCACTAGGGCTGTAGTCTTTGGCCCACCAGAGACGTTTAATATACTGGCTCCAGCCTTTAATTTACCTTCAAAATCATCACATTCTGAAACTACTGTTGCTATAATCGGAATATCTAACATTTCACTCATTTGGGCAATTACATCATTGGAAGTAGGAGCATTTACTACTACTCCGTAAGCCCCCAGAAGCTCTGCCTGGAGGGCAATATTTATGGCTCTTTTTCCAGTAGTCAATCCTCCTCCTACTCCTACAAATACAGGTACCGGAGCAACTTCTAAAATGGCTTGGGTTATTGACAATTGAGGTGTAAAGGGATAGACTGCTATTATGGAATTGGCATTAGAATTTTTTATAATGGCCACATCTGTAGTGAATAAAAGGGATTTAATCCTAGTTCCTAATACCTTTATACCGCTGGCCCTATATATAGCAGGAGGAACTTCAACCATCCTAGTACGAAGCCTTGATCTTACTTCAGGAATATATTTTTCCTTTTCCAATAAGAATCACCTCTTTTCCATATCATAGTACATACATTATACCCTAAAATTAGAAAAATACTTTAAGTATTTTTATTGTTTAATAAGTGAAATTTTGGGTATAAATAACTAGCTGTTAAAATATAGTATAGGAGAGTGAATAGACATGAAATTTTTGCAGGGATTAAATGCACTTTGGGAAACTGCCACTAGCATTATACCACTCACTGCAATACTAGCAGCTATTCAATTGTTAATCTTCAAAAAACCATTACACAGTGTTAGAGATTTTCTTATAGGTTTTGTATTTTCTGTGATCGGTTTACATCTGTTTTTGAAAGGGACTACCATGAGCTTAATACCCTTAGGGGATTCAGTTGGAAGAAACTTTGTAACTATAAATAGAAAATGGATAATACTAATAATAGGATTTGCAATAGGTTATGGTGCAACCTTGGTAGAGCCAGGTCTACAAGCCCTTGCTATGGAAGTTGAAGAATTATCTGCTGGGGCTATACCAAGTAAAGTGTTAATCCATGGGGTTGCCATAGGATTTGGCGGTGGCATGATGATAGGACTACTAAAAATACTTCTAAACCTCCCATATATAAAAGTTTTAATACCCCTAATGATAATAGTTGTAATTCTATCCCTATTTGCACCAGAGCCTTTTGATGCCATAGCCTTTGATGCTGCATCTGCCACAACAGGACCTGTGAATATACCTATAAATATGGCCTTGGCCATAGGTTTAGCATCAGTCATTGAAGGTATTGACCCTCTTATATCAGGCTTTGGTATTGTAGGACTTACATCTATAGGTACGATGGTTTCAGTAATGTTACTGGGTATATTATCAAGATTCTAGGAGGGATAATATGTTAGATGTAAAATGTATAGTGGCCATAGTGGAAAGAGGTAGGGCAGACAAGGTAGT
>JAAYHU010000057.1 GCA_012735245.1 Tissierellia bacterium | reverse complement strand
CTTCTGGCCCTTCCTCGATATACTCCCATTCAAATTTTCCAAATCTTTTTTCCTTTAATTCATTAAATATATGGGAAGGATCTGTATCATTTATCAAAATCATTTTTTCTCCAACTGGCAATTGGTCGAAACTTCTTAAAACAACTTCAGTCCTGTCTCTCATATCATAACCACTGGTGTCTATTTGTAAAAGCGACATTATATCTCTCCTAAGCTTTTATCTTATTATGCCCATGAAAGCAAAATTATTAAGATGGAAAAAAAGTTATTTCAGATATAAATTGGGTATACTGTAAGGAAAAGAAAAAATTAAAAAGGAGATGAAGGCATATGAAGTATAAATTTCTACACACATGTATTAGAGTAATGGATTTAGAAAAATCTTTAAAATTTTATAAAGAAGCCTTAGGATTGAAGGAAACTAAAAGAAAAGATTTTCCTGAGGAAGAATTTACCTTAGTTTACCTATCCGATGAAGATGGCAGGTATGAAGTAGAATTGACATACAACTATAATCCAGAAAAACCTTATGAAATAGGCAATGGATTTAGCCACATGGCCTTTAGTGTGAAGGATTTAGAGGCTTCCCGTCAAAGGCATATGGAAATGGGCTATGAAGTTACAGAATTAATGGGACTTCCCGGCGAGAAACCGAGATACTATTTTGTAACTGATCCAGATGGATATGATATTGAGATAATAAGGGAAGAATAGTATATACCCCTCTTTGGGGTATTTTTTATTTTATTAAAAAGGATAATCATTAAATTATATTAATATAATTCACCTATATACCACAGAATTGTTATATGTTTGACAATCCGGGTATATATATAATAACAAATAATGTAGACGACATAACCTTACGCTATATTCAAGAGGAGTAAATATAGAGGGGAGGTTAGGTCTATGAAAAAAATCCTAGTGGCAGTAGATGGTTCGGAACATGCTTACAAGGCATTGAAAAAGGCAAGAGAAATAGGCGAAAAATACAATAGTGACATAATCATACTATATGTTATAAGTTCCTTGAGGCACTCTCATCCCTATGTATTAGATCAGGCCTTTGAAGGGAAGATAAATAAAATTTTACTAGAACAAGGTAAAAAAATCTTAGAAGAGTCATTAAGGGTTTGTGAGGGTTATCCTGGTAAAGTAACTAGCTTTTTAAAGTGTGGAGACCCTGCAAGGGAAATCGTTGAAAAAGCAAAGAAAGAAAAGGTAGATTTAATCGTTATGGGAAGTAGGGGATTAAATATAATATCTAGGGCAATGCTTGGTAGCGTATCTAATAAGGTATTAAATCAAGGCGATATTTCTGTACTTGTAGTTAAGTAGGATGTAAAGGGAAACCTTTACATTTTTTTTATTTTAGATGAAAAAGTAATAAGATTATGCTATAGTAGTATTTAAATAAATTTTTGCATGAGGTTGATGACAGATGAAAAGGATTAAGAGCTTTAAGCAAGAGATTAGGGATAGTATTGTCCTTACACTTCCTATAATTATTGGATATTTTCCCATAGCCATGGCCTTTGGCTTATTATCTAAAAACACAAGCCTATCCTTTAGAGACACTAGTCTTTTGTCATTATTGGTATATGCAGGTGCTAGCCAATTTATGGCCTTGGACTTAATAAGTGCAGGTGTTTCTTGGGGAAGTATAATTCTTGCCACTTTTCTATTAAACTTAAGGCATATGATGATGAGTGCATCTTTAGCAGTGGAGTTTAAGGATTTTCCAAAAAAGTATATTCCATTGCTATCCTTTGGTATTACAGATGAGACTTTTTCTGTAATTTCCTTTAATAAGGATAAGATTAATCTATCTTTTGTCCTCATATTAAATCTATTATCTTATGCTTCTTGGAATATAGGAACTATGGTAGGCTATGGGGTTGGAGAAATATTACCAGCTTCCTTACAATCTAGTTTAAATGTAGGCTTATATGCCATGTTTGCAGCTTTACTGTTTCCTGAAATTAAAAAGTCAAAAAATATATTACTAATTTCCTTAATTGCAGTAATTGTATATGTAATTTTGTTTTATAGCAAGCTATTTAGTTCTGGCTGGGATATTATTGTTGCTGTAATTATTTCATCTTTATTGGGACTTAAGCTAATAAATAACAGCAAGGAGGAACTTTAATTGAAGTCATATTTATTATTGATAATAGGAATGGCCATAGTAACTTATCTGCCTAGACTAGTTCCATTGATGGCCTTAACTAATAGGAAGGTCAACAAGAAAGTAGAAGATTTTTTAAGTCTTATTCCTTATACATCTTTAAGCATATTAATTGCTAGGGGGATTTTAACATCAAATGACGAAATGATCCTTGCTAGCATTGTAGGTATAGGAGCTGCGGGGATAATATCTTATATTAAAGGAAATCTAGTATTATCAGTTCTATCTGGCATTTTGTTATCGTTTATCGTTTTAAACATAACTATTTAAGAATCGAGCCTATCTTAGGCTCTTTTTTTTATATCAATCTCCTTAAGTTTCATTAAATATTTTTTTTTGAATTAGTAAATAATATAAGGAAGATGTGGGAGATGATAATATGGTTTCAAAGGATATAAAAGTAAATAAAGAAAAGATTTTAACTTGTTTCCATTATACATCAGATTTAACAACATATGAGTTTGAAAGTAATTATGGTATCAAGATGTTAATTTGCTATATTGAAGGCTTTATTGATAGAAAGATATTAAATGATGATATACTAAAACCCCTGGTATTGGGATTAAAGGATAGGGAAAAGATAAGGCAATTAATTTTTAGTCCTAAAATAGAAGAGGAAATCCTATTTGAAAATATTGTAGATGAATTGAGCCATGGGAAACTTGCCATATTTGTAGATGGAGAAGAAAAGGCCTACTTGGTTGAAATAAGTAGTTGGGAAAAAAGAAGTATAGAACAACCAGGAGCAGAGGCAGTTGTAAGGGGGCCCAAGGAAGGTTTTATTGAAGATATAGCAGTAAACAAGGTTTTATTAAGAAGAATCATAAGGAGTAACAATTTAGTATTTGAAAACTATAAGTTAGGACAACAGTCAAAAAAAGCAGTAAGTATTGCATATGTAAAAGGAGTGGTTAATGAAGATGTACTGGAGGAAGTCAGAAGGAGACTATCAAAAATAAATATAGATGCAATACTGGAAAGTGGCAATATTGAAGAATTAATAGAAGATAAACCAATGGGCTTGTTTTCTACCATTAGCAATGCAGAAAAGCCAGATGTGGTAGCAGCAAAAATCTTAGAAGGAAGAGTAGCCATATTTACTGATGGGACACCGCATGTTTTGATTGTTCCCAAACTTTTTATAGAGGGTTTGCAGACAAGTGAAGATTATTATATAAGACCTCATTATGCTTCAGTATTGAGGTTTTTAAGAACTCTCTCCTTGTTTATATCAATTTTTTTACCAGGTATTTTTATTGCTTTACAGCTATATCATCAAGAAATGATACCTACAACATTGTTGATTAGTGCTGCAGGAGCTAGAGAGGGTGTTCCCTTGCCTGCGGTTTTAGAGGTATTTATTATGATAATAGCTTTAGAGTTAACAAAGGAGTCTGGTCTTAGGCTGCCAAAAAGCATTGGTATGACTGTAAGCATCGTAGGTGCCTTAATTTTGGGGCAAGCAGCAGTACAAGCGGGAATAGTAAGCGGACTTACAGTAATTGTAGTATCCATCGCAGCAATTGCAGAGTTTACTATTCCAGACCTAGCCAATGCCTTGGTGATTGCTAGGATAGTTATCATTGTACTTGCTGGATTTGCAGGAATATATGGAATTACCATTGGTTTTATAATAATGGCTGTCCATACTTTGTCTTTAGAGTCCTTTGGAGTAGCCTACGGTTGGCCAATAGCCCCAAGAGACTGGGAAGGATTAAGAAAAGATACCTTTACTAGGGCACCTATTTGGAAAATGGTTTTTAGACCTAAAGTATTGCAAAATTATAATTATAGAAGGCAAGTTCCTCCAAGGAAGAAGTGATAATATGAAGAGAAAAATACTTACGACAATACTAGCTACTATAATCTTTTTAACAGGCTGTTGGGATGCTAGGGAACTAAATGAATTGGGAATCTCTTTAGTAATAGGTTTTGATATTGAAGATGATAAGGTACTAATTACTGCTGAAATAATAAATCCCGTATATTCTTCTGAAGAGGCCAAAGGCGACCAAATTCAATCTGTAGAATATGTTCAGGGTATTGGTAATACAATACTAGAAGCAAGTAGGGACATAACTTTAAAGTTTGATAGGAGGTTATTTATATCTCATAATAAAGTTGTCATTTTTGGAGAAGAATTTGCAAAAAGGGGTTTAGTTAAAAATATAGATCAGTTATTAAGGGAAAGGGAGCATAGGGAAACAGCAAAGGTATTAATAGCCAAGGGGGCTAAGGCCTATGAAGTAATGGGCATTAGCAGTGGGGTAGAACAAATCCCTGCCAATTATATAGCTGAAATTGTAAACAATATAAAATATAATCCAAAAACTGGAGATGTTAACTTTATACAATTTCTAAAACACTATTATCACGAAGGTCGTCATCCTGTAGCAGGTGTAGTGGAAAAGAAATCTAAGGATGAAATAAACAAAGTTGGGAATGATGGTAGCGATAAAGACTATGAACTAACTACCTTAGGAATGGCAGTATTTAAAGGAGATAAACTAGTAGGCTACTTAAATGGAAATGATACTAAATCTGTTAACTTTATCTTAAATAAGATAAGAGGAGGAATAATTACATTTCCAACTCCGAGTGAAAATCAAGAGGCTGAAAACCTAAGGGATTTTAGCTCAACTGTCATTATTGAAAATAAAACTAAAAGAGATGTTGAAATAATAGATAATAAGGTAATTTTAAAAGCAAAGATTAATTTGAAAACTTCCATGGGAGAAATAATTGGGGATGTAGATGTTTCAAATACGGAAAACATAAAGAAAATGGAAGAGGCATGTTCCAAAGCAATTGAAGAAGGTATAACACTGGCAGTTAAAAGAGTTCAAGAGGAATTCAAAGTTGACATATTTGGATTTGGAGTAGAGTTTCATAAAAAATATCCAGATAAATGGAAAGAGATTAGAGATGACTGGGATCAAATCTTTTCTGAGGCAGAATTTCAAATAAATGTAAATACAAAGATAATACGAACAGGGCTTATAAATACCCCCTTATTTAAAATAAAGGTGAAGTAATATGAAAAACACATATGAAAAAGTGAAATTATCATATAATCAAGTTCTCTTGCTTATTATTGTCCTTAGGTTAATTTTAGGATTAACTTATATGCCAGTAGTCCATGTATCTAAAGGAAATCAAGATACATGGATTATATTACTATTATCAATTATATATAAGATAATATTTAATTTCCCATTAATCTATTTAAGCAATAAATTTAATAATTTTAACCTACTAGAATTTGCAGACAAGATTATGGGCAAGTTTTTAGGTACCATAATAACCATGTTTTATACTATTATATTTCTTTTGGCAAACATCTTATTTGTAACTATATTCGTCGAAGTATTAGACGTTGCATTATTCCCATTAACCCCCACTTGGTTCAATACAGTTTTAGCCTTTATTACCTGTGCTTATATTTCTTATAAGGGATTAAATGGATTGTGTAGGTTTGGAGAAACGGTAGTCCCTATTATTATCGGTGGGACCTTCTTTCTTGTTTTATTAGGAGTGAATAATTTTGATTTTAGTGAACTATTGCCCATATTAAGTGATTCGTCCTTTAAAGACTTGAATTTAGGTGCTATGAATACATCCTTTAGATTTGCAGACATATTAATCCTAGTAATGATAACACCAAAATTGACAAACAAGAAAGATTTAAACAAAATCTTCATAAACTCAACAATATATTCAATATTGATGGTGACCATACTAATTGTTGCCACCCAGATTACCTTAGGGGTGGAATATACTAAACATGCCAATTTCCCATTTTTAATCTACACTAGGACTATTTCAATAGGGGAAATCTATGGTTTTGATTCCCTATATATTGGAATATGGATTATGGGAAATATAATGAAGATTTCAGCATACCTTTATTTTTCAACCATAGCCTTAGAAAAGCTTACGAGGAAAAATAATCAGGTTTTTATTATTCCAGTATCCATTATATTAATCATTTTGACCATATTTATCAAAGACAGGGAGCCAATACTACCTATAGCTGGACGATTAAATGCCATAATTCAAATCCTGTCCATAATTGCCATAATAATTGTTCCATCTATAATGCTTATAGTGTACTATTTCAGGAGAAAGAGACTAAGGAATACTTAATAAAGAAAAGCTGCAATTAAAAAATAAGTTAAAAAAGCCCTAGTTATTCTTAAATGAATAAGACTTTAAAAGAAGATATATTTTAGATGGTATTTCTTCTTTTTTTTAAAATTTGCTAAAAGTCAAATTGCCAACTAAATTAAAAATATGTATTGGAAATTGTAACCCATTGTTTCTGGAAAATAAATGAATTTATTATAAAATAAGGGTAAGAGAAGAAGAATTTATGGAAACTATATTAATTTAAAAAAATTTAATATTTAAGTAAAAAAGGCTGCCAAAGAAGGACATATGTCCTTGTTTGAGTATAAAATATTATGCTATATTTACTGAGAGGAAGCGTGTTATGGATAAGATTTTAAGAGAAATTACCAAAATCCCTAAGGTAGAAATTGACGAATTTATGGAGCTCTTTCAAGAGAGCAATACTGAGCTTTTAGAAAAATGTAAAATAGTTACAGTTAAGCCTGAAATCAGATTTGTTGTATCTGGCGAAGAGATAAGCAGAGTTTGGATACTTTTAAAAGGGACTGTTAAGGCTTTGGAAGAGTTTAAAACAGGTGAAACCTTTATATTTAAAAGGTTTACAGCTCCTGAAGTCTTTGGTGAGATGGAAGCCTTGGCAGATATTGACAGGTATGTGGCCACTTTGATTACTGAGACCCAATGTGTGTTTTTAAATCTTCCAGTGGAAAAATACAAAAAAATTTTAGAAAACAATCCTAAATACTTGTATAAAAGGACTAAGCTTATCTTAAAAAGGGTCTTAGATGAAAAAAAACATATGAGAACTTTTCTCATGGTAAAATCCATAGACAGGATAAAGATATATTTAGTTCAACAATACAGGTTATATGCCAAATCTAATACAACCTGCGTCCTAAAGATTCCAAGACAGCAAATCGGTGAAGAGACAGGATATTCAGTAAAAACTATTAATAGAGGAAGAATATAAAATATATTCCTTAAATGAATTACTTCCATTAAGCTTTAGTGGGAAGGACTTAAAATGATTTTTTAAAGGATATTGGAAATGCCAATATCCTTTATTATTAATTTTTTAATAATAAAGACGTGAAAAAACCTCCATATCCTATAAAGTTTGGCTACAAAAGGATATTATATATGGTAAAATTACTTAGTATAGGAAGGCAGTAAATACAATAGCTATCGTGGTAACTAGATGGGAGGGATTAAAGTATGGTCATAGATTTACACTGTGATACCTTTTTAAGATTAATGGAAGGCAAGGATAACCCAGGCCTATATGAAAACAATTTAAATGTAGATATTAAGAAATTAACAAAGGCTAAGTCCCTTGCACAATTTTTTGCTATGTGGATAAATATAAGGGAAAACAATCCATTGGAGACATGCTTAAAGATGATAGACAAATTTTACATGGAACTAGACAAAAACCAAGACCATATTGCCTTAGCAACTAATTATGAAGATATTATGAGAAATAAGGATAAGGGGAAAATCTCTGCTATTTTAACTATAGAAGATGGAGGTGCCGTAAAAGGGGAAATACATAACCTCAGAAACTTTTATAGATTAGGAGTAAGGGGAATAACCCTTACATGGAACAATGTCAATGAAATAGGCTTTCCAAATATAAAGGAAGAGTATAGAAACAAGGGTTTAACTGAATTTGGCAGAGAAGTTGTTCATGAGATGAATAGCTTAGGTATGTTAATAGACGTATCCCACCTTTCAGATGCAGGCTTCTATGATGTAGCAAGACTAAGTAAAAAACCCTTTATCGCTTCCCATTCAAATTCAAGGGCTATAAAGGACCATTTCAGAAACCTTACTGATGATATGATAAAGGTATTATCGGATAAAGGGGGAGTAATAGGTATAAGTTTTGAAAGGGACTTTTTAGGAGATAGTGAAAATGCAAAAATAGAGGATATGGTTAGACATATAAAACATATTAAAAATGTTGGAGGTATAGGTGTTATAGCAATAGGCTCTGATTACGATGGCTGTAATCCCAATTGTGAAGTAGATAATATTGGTGAAATAGGCAAACTAAGAGAGGCATTAAAGGCTAATAAATTCACTGAGGATGAAATAGATAAGATCTTCTACCAAAATGCCCTGAGGGTAATTAAAGATGTATTATAATTAGATGATTAATCTAAGGTCCATAGTTATATTTTTTGTTTATAAAGCTTCTAATTTAGAAGGCTTGACACCTAAGGTTTACTATTCTATTATATATAGTAAATCTATAAGGAAAGAGGGTAGACAAATGACAGCGAAAATACCAACTAGAGAAGAAGCCTTAGAATTATTTAAAAGATACAATAAGTCTGAAAGCCTCCTTAGACATGCATTGGCAGTGGAGGCTACTATGAAGCACTTTGCTGAACTGTTTAAGGAACCTGATGTTCATAAATGGTCAATTGTAGGCCTAATCCATGATTTAGACTATGAGATGTATCCAGATGAACACTGTATAAAGGTTCAGGAGATCTTAAAGGAAGAAGGGTATCCTGAAGATTATATTAGGGCTGTAGCTAGTCATGGTTATGGCATTTGCTGTGATATAGAACCTGTAGAGAGAATGGAGAAAGTCTTATATGCAATTGATGAATTAACAGGCCTTATAACAGCTGTTGCCCTACTTAGACCAAGTAGATCTGTTTTAGATTTAGAGCCAAAGTCTGTAAAGAAAAAGTGGAAGGATAAGAGCTTCGCTGCAGGTGTAGATAGGAAAATTATAGAAAAAGGCATTGAAATGCTAGGCATGGAAAGAGATGAAGTTATAAGAGAAACCATACTTGCCATGAGAAAGGTTGCGGAGGAAATTGGTTTAAAGGGGAACCTATAGGGTAATTATCCAGCAGAAGTAGTTTTATTATGTACAACAAGTAAAGTTCTTTGCAAAGGAGAGTAGATATGATAAAAGATTTGAAGGATAAGGAGAACAAGATAGTGAAAAAAACTAAAATACATGAAGATGCTTTCATAGCTGAATCTGCTGATGTTTTGGGAGATGTTACCATAGGAGAAGGAAGTAGTGTTTGGTACGGCGCAGTAGTCAGGGGGGATATGAGCTATATTAAAATAGGAAAATATACTAATATTCAGGATAATGCTACAGTTCATGTAGATACTGGCATGCCCTGTGAAATAGGAGATTATACTACTGTTGGCCACAATGCCATAGTCCATGGATGTAAAATAGGCAATAATTGTTTAATCGGAATGGGAGCCATAATATTAAATGGGGCAGTTATAGGAGATAATAGCATAATAGCTGCAGGAGCATTAGTTACAGAAAATGCAGAAATACCGCCTAATTCCGTAGTTATGGGAGCACCAGGGAAGATTAGGAGAGAGGTAACAGAAAAGGATATTGAAACCATAAGGGAAAATGCTATAAGATATGAGAAATTGTGGAGAAATGAGCATATAGAATAATAGTATCCTTATATTCTAAAAAAAGCAAAAAATCCTTAAATGAAAAGGATTTTTTGCTTTTTCCATGTTTTTACACTTTGTTTTTAGGCTGAAAGTTATGTTAAGCTAGCTTTTATAGTTTAACTTGAGATATAATTTCCTCCAGCTTTTGGCAAGCCTTTCTATTGCCTTCCATTATGGAATTAATATTACTGATGATTTCAACTGTATCCATATTTTTTTCAGCTATAGTATTAGTTGCAGTAGAAGCCTCCTCTATTGTCTTAGATATTTCATTAATAGAATTGGATATTTGATTTATAGTTGCAGATAATTCTTGGGAAGTGGCACTTAGGTCTGAAATTATATTATTTAAGAAATAGCCATCTTCCTTGTAAGTATTTACAGCATTTACCATTAAATCATAATCCCTTTTTATATCTTTTTCTAAGAATTCTATTATAAGTGATACTTTATCTATCAATAAGCCTACTGCCTTAGTAATATTTTCTGTTACAGCTTGTATTTCTCCCACTGTTGCATTGGAGTTTTCTGCAAGCTTTCGAATTTCATCAGCAACTACAGCAAATCCTTTACCAGCTTCACCTGCTCTTGCTGCTTCAATGGCTGCATTTAGGGACAAGAGTGAAGTCTGTTCAGAAATTTGCAGTATTGCATTAGATAATATATTTATTTTTTCTACTTCCTTAGAAGCTTTCAGGGCATTTTCAATTTCTTCCCTAGCATCTTGGTAGACTCCCATGGTTTTATCACGGGCAGATATAAATTGCTGGCTAAGTTCATCAGCCTTGTTACTAATCTCTGATGACGTAGCTGATGCATTTTCTACTTTTTCGGCAAAATCTAAAACAGCCTTATCAATCTCTACTGTAGAGTCATTTACGGATAATACAACAGCAGTTGTTTCTTCCATTCCTGCAGACAATTCTTCTGTAGTAGATGATGTTTCTTCTGCATGAAAGATTAAATTATTTAATTTACTTATGGTTTCCTCATAGGTCTGATTATTAATCGCTATTGCAGCATCCATATTATTTACAAATATTTTTAATTTATCGATTATCAATTGGAATGAATTGTAAGCTTGTCCAATCTCGTCTTTTCTACTTAGGTTCTTTTCGTCTAAGTTAAGGCTTAAATTTAAATTGCTTATTTCTTCTGCCACCTCTATACAATCAATTATAGGTTTAGTTATTGTACCACCAAGATAATTAGATAATAACAATGAGCTTATGATTATAATGGCAGTAGCAGCTAAAGTATAGGTAATAACAGAGTTAATAGTCTTCATCACTGATTTACTAGGTAAAGCTATGCCTACTTTCCAATTGGCTTCATCTATATCAGCAAAGAAAAAGGTCCTTCTTAGATTATCGAAATCTTCTAAACTTCTGTCTCTAATGGACAGTCCCCTATCCATTAGGTCTATTAGTTTGCCATCTAAAATATGGTTTATATTAACTAAAGAATCCTCCGTTGGGTTATAGGCTTCATTTTTATGAGTGATTATGTTGCCATTATGGTCTAATAAAAAAGCATAGGCATCTTCTTCTAAATCCACATTGGAGATAAGGCTGACTAGATGTTCTATAGTAATATCAGATGCTATAACCCCCTCTTTTCCACTTGGAGTTTTAAAGGATTTAGAGATTGTAATTACCATATTACCTAAGTCTGCATCAAGATATGGTTCAGAAATATAAATTCCCTCAGTTCCCATAGCTCCAATATACCAATCCCTAGTAGTAGGATCGTAGCTACTATCTGGTATCCAGCCTGAGCCAGCGATTAAGGATTTGTCAGGAAAAGCTATATAATATTCGTTGCCTGGATTTATATTATTTTTTTCTACAAAATACCTGTGAACAAAATTATATTCATAGTTACCATAGTAAATTAAACCCTGTAGGACTTCTTCTAATGAGTCCTTTTGTAAAGCCATCCAGGTATTAGCATCCTTAGCCATATTTGTCGTCTCCAATTGAGCCCTAGTATTTATTTCCACTTCCAATTTTTTTATTGAAACAACATAATTAATGATTGCTATAGACAGTATAGATATTATGCAGATTAAAACAGAGCTTAAAACGATTTTTGCTTTTAATTTCATTACTTCCTCCTTAAAAAAATAATATTTTTTTAATTACTTAATTATATACTATTTAAATAGATAAGACCATAAGGACTATAGTACTAATTTACTAGATAATTCCATAAAAAAAAGAAAAGAAGACCATATTAATATTGTCTATAACATTGAGAAAATATAAACAATTATAGCTTATTTGAGAAAATTAATGTAATATAATATCTGAGTAATTGAGAAAAACCTAATATTTGAAAGGCTTATATAAATATAGAGGAGATTAATCAATAGATTTTGTTTACAAGGAGTGAGCATATGAGTGGGAATAATATAAAAAATCTAAGGATTAAAGGTCTATTAGGTGCAATGTTTGCTTCCATGCTCTGGAGTACAGGAGGAATCTTTGTAAAAGTTATTGATTGGAATCCTGTAGCCCTAGCTGGAGTAAGGAGTTTGATAGCTTCCTTAATTTTAATCGTATATGTAAAAAGGCCTAAATTGACTTTGTCAAAACCTCAAATATTTGGTTCCCTAGCCAGCGCTGTAACAGTATTAAGCTTTATAATAGCAAATAGACTAACTACTTCAGCCAATGTTATTTTGCTACAATATACTTCTCCCATATTTGTGGCAATATTGAGCGTATGGGTTTTGAAAGAGAAAATTAGATGGTATGATTCCTTAGCAATAGCTTCTGTTTTTCTAGGCATGGGACTTTTCTTTGTGAATGATTTAAGCACTGGCAATATTATAGGAAATCTACTTGCCATTTTATGTGGTTTTACTTTGTCAGTTACAACTATTGCATTGAAGATGGAGCAGGATGGCTCACCCTTTGAAATTACCATATTTGGAAATCTACTTGCTTTTTTAATATCAATACCCTTGATTTTTAGTGACCTGCCAAGTATAAAATCCTTGGTCACTGTTATTGTCATGGGCATTTTTCAACTAGGCATTCCCTTTATTTTCTATATTAACTCATTGAAATACATAACCGCCCTTGAAGCAATACTTGTAACAGTTGTTGAACCCTTATTAAATCCATTATGGGTATTTATATTTACTGGGGAGAAGCCAGGAATATTTGCCATACTTGGCGGTATTATAGTAATATCTTCTGTTCTTTTTAGAAGTATTTACGTTTCAAAAAATCCAACAGAAGAATTACCTAAGGAAAAAGGGGCTTAATGCCCCTTTGATAGTTGTTCCATTGCCTTTTTGGCAAATTCTGTATTCACCAGTTTATCATAATCTGCCCTTTTATCTAGTTCTCCCGCCAATTCCATTATATCCATTAAGTGATTAAAGCCTTCTTCTGTAATTATGAGATCAGGCTTCCAAGAATCCTGGTCTCTATATCTTTCAATTAATTTTATCAATACTTCTCTATCCGTATCTGGGAATTGTGGTATTACAGCGTCAGCAATTTCTTCGCTACTATGCTCTTGAACCCATACCATACCCTTATATAAAGCATTTGTAAACTTTTGAATTATATCAGGATTTTTCTCAATAAATTCCTTAGTTGCAGAATAGCAGGTATATGGGATATATCCTCCTTCTTTACCTATTGAAGCAACTACATATCCTTTTCCTTCCTTTTCAAGGGTTGCAGCCACTGGCTCAAATAAGGTTACATAATCACCTTCACCACCAATAAAAGCTCCTGCCATAACATCAAATTGTATATCCGTTCTAACTATAACATCTTCTCCTATTTTAAGCCCGTGTTTTTTCAATACGTACTCTAGGGTCATTAAAGGCACACCGCCTTTTCTACCACCGATTATAGTTTTACCTTTAAGCTTATCAAAGGTAAAGTTGTCATCCTTCTCCCTAGCTACTAAGAAGGACCCATCTCTTTGGGTTAGCTGGGCAAAGTTTATAGCATAGTTTTCCCTACCTTGATTATATACGTATATGGATGCTTCAGGTCCCATAAACCCAATGTCTGCCTCCCCACTTAATAAGGCTGCCATAACCTTATCTGCACCTTTTCCGTCAATTAATTCAATATCTAAGCCTTCTTCCTCAAAAAAGCCTTGTGTAATGGCTACATATTGGGGAGTATAGAATAAAGAATGGGTAACTTCTACTAATCTAATGGGTATTAGGTCTGATTCTTTTTTGCAGCCAACTAGCCCTATTGTCAAAACTAATAATAGGACTAACAATAGGGTCAATCTTTTGGAAAATATTAACATCCTATCCCTCCTAATATAATATTTTGTATACGAAAGTATTATTTAATGATATAATATTCTATAATATAGTAAAGGTTACTATTTTGTTTTAAGGGAGGAATAGAATGAATATACCAAACATGCTAACAATACTGAGGATATTGCTTATTCCAGTCTATTTGTACTTCTTTTATTCCAACTTACAGAACAATATTCTTTGGGCAGGAATTGTGTTTATAATAGCAGGAATATCAGATGTACTAGATGGCTACATTGCCAGGAAATATAATACAACAACTAAACTTGGGATAGTATTAGATCCAATTGCTGATAAATTGATGACCTTTACTATACTTATTAGTTTTGTTACTAAGGAAATTATTCCTATTTGGATACTACTTGCCATTGGGATTAAAGAATGTATGATGATTCTTGGTGGTGTTATATTATATTTATTTAAGGGAAAACAGGTATTACCTTCAAATAAATATGGAAAAGTTGCTACCCTTTCCTTTTATGCAGCTACTTTATCTGTAGTATTTAAATTCCCTAGTATGGTTTCAAACTTATTATTTGTGCTAACAGTAACATTGAATATTATCGCTTTTATAAATTATTTTATAATCTTTAATAGTTTAAGCAATAATAAGATAAATGAAGTTGACAAATAGAGAGTGTATTTATATAATAATGGTAATTTAAAATTTTTGCGATGATAAAGAGGAGTAGGTAAATAACCTTTACAGAGAGAGGATTGTATGGTGAGAGATCCTTAAAGAAGTGTTTACCGAAGGTAGCTTTGGAGCATTCAAGCTGAAACTAAGTAGGCTTGAAGGGTTAAAGCCCTTATCCGATTTGAGAGCCATGTTTTCATGGAAGTAAGGTGGTACCGCGATTTTCCCTTCGTCCTTATGTTTTTGGATGAAGGGTTTTTTTATTAGTTAATAGTGAAGAACCAATTTAGTCAATTGACAATGGACAATTTTAAGCAACAGACAATGTAAAATTGACAATGAAGAATGGTGAAAGCATAGAACTAGGGTAAAAAGACCCCAAAGCTTGACCAAAATCATTTTAATTGTCAACTGTCAACTATCAATTATCAATTGAAGAAAGGGAGGAGATATGATGTTAGAGAACTTACCGAAGACCTATAATCCAAAGGACTTTGAAGATAGGATTTATAAATACTGGAATGACAATGGATATTTTGTTGCCCATATTGATGAAAATAAAACTCCTTTTACCATTATGATGCCACCGCCAAATGTAACAGGTAGTCTTCATATGGGCCACGCCTTAAACAATACAATTCAAGACATTTTAATTAGATGGAAGAGGATGGAAGGGTATTCAGCTCTTTGGCTACCAGGAACAGATCATGCCAGTATTTCCACTGAAGCTAGAGTAGTAAATAAGATTAAATCAGAAGGCAAAACTAAGGAAGAATTAGGTAGAGAGGGATTTCTAAAAGAGGCTTGGGATTGGACCCGCAAATATGGAAATACTATTAAAAACCAATTGAAAAAATTAGGAGTTTCCTGTGACTGGACCAGAGACAGGTTTACCTTAGATGAAGGCCTGAGCAGGGCTGTTGAAGAAGTATTCATTAGGCTCTATGAAAAGGGACTAATTTATAGGGGAGACAGGATTATCAATTGGTGTCCATCTTGTAAAACTGCCATATCCGATGCGGAAGTAGAACATGAGGATACAAAGGGCAGTATTTGGCATATAAAATATCCTATTAAGGATAGCCATGAATTTATTATAATAGCCACGACTAGACCAGAAACCATGTTAGGAGACTTAGCTGTAGCAGTGAATCCTAATGATGAAAGGTATAAGCATTTGATAGGTAAGACTGCTATTCTACCTCTCATTGATAGGGAGATTCCAATAATAGCAGATGAATATGTGGATATGGAATTTGGTACTGGTGCAGTTAAGATTACTCCATCCCATGACCCCAATGACTTTGAAGTTGGAGAAAGACACGGTCTAGGACAGTGTATTATTATGAATGAAGATGCAACGATTAATCAAAATGGTGGCATATACGAAGGCTTAGATAGGTATGATGCTAGAAAGAAAATAGTAGAAGATTTAAAAGAAAAAGGATATCTAGTAGAAGTTAAGGACCATGACCATGCAGTAGGACATTGTGAGAGATGTAGTACTGTAGTTGAACCACTTATATCAAAGCAATGGTTCGTTAAAATGGAGCCCTTAGCAAAACCTGCCCTAGAAGCCTATGAAAAGGGCCAGTTGAATTTCATACCACCTAGGTTTGGAAAGGTTTATGCTAACTGGTTAGAGAATATAAAGGATTGGTGTATTTCAAGGCAGTTGTGGTGGGGCCATAGGCTACCAGTTTTCTATTGTAAGGACTGCGATGAAATAATGGTTACTAGGACAAAGCCAGAAAAATGTTCAAAATGTGGAAGTTCAGATTTGTATCAAGACGAAGATACCTTAGATACTTGGTTTTCCTCAGCCCTGTGGCCATTTTCCACCTTAGGTTGGCCGGAGGAAACAGAGGATTTAAAATATTTCTTCCCAACAGACGTCTTAGTTACAGGATACGATATAATCTTCTTCTGGGTGGTTAGAATGGTATTCTCAAGCATTGAGCAAATGGGTGAAGTTCCATTTAAGGATGTATTCTTAACAGGTCTTGTTCGTGACTCTCAAGGAAGGAAGATGAGTAAATCCTTAGGCAATGGTATAGACCCCTTAGAAGTAATAGATGAATATGGAGCAGACGCCCTTAGATTTACCCTAGTTACAGGCAATACTCCAGGCAACGATATGAGATTTTATATGGAAAGGGTAGAGGCCAATAGGAATTTTGCTAATAAGCTTTGGAATGCTTCTAGATTTGTATTGATGAACCTAGAGGAGGATATTTCTAAACATGAGTTTAGTTTTGAAGACTTGGAGGAAGAAGATAGGTGGATATTATCAAAACTAAACAAGACTATAAAAGAAGCAACTGAAAACCTAAATAAATATGAGATTGGTTTAGCAGCAGGAAAAGTCTACGATTTCATTTGGGATGAGTACTGCGACTGGTATATTGAGATGGTTAAGTCTAGACTATATAAAGAGGAAGGTGCAAGTAAAAAAACTGCTCAAAAAGTATTACTATATGTACTGAAGAATATCCTAAAACTACTGCATCCATTTATGCCTTTTATAACAGAAGAAATCTGGCAGCACCTACCAGATACTAAGGAAGCCTTAATCCTAAGCTCTTGGCCAACATATAGGGAGGAATTAAATTTCCAAGATTCAGAAAAGGCCATTGAATTCATCAAATCAGGAATTAAGGGCATTAGAAATGCAAGGGCAGAAATGAATATTATTCCTTCTAAAAAGTCTAAGCAAATCTTTGTAACTACTGATGAGGAAATTAAAGAAATACTAAATAAGGGGCAAAGATATTTCCTAAACCTTGCTTCAGCAGATGAGGTGGAAATTAGGGAAGATAAAGAAGGAATTGATGAAGACAATATTTCAGTAGTACTGGATAGGTGTGAAGTATATCTGCCATTAAAGGATTTAATCGATTACGAAAAGGAAATAGAAAGATTAGAAAAGGAAAAGGAAAAACTAGAAGGAGAAATAAAACGAGTAGTTGGTAAACTATCTAATGAAGGATTTGTCAAGAAAGCACCAGAAAAAATAGTACAAGAGGAAAGAGAAAAGAAAACGAAATATGAAGAAATGCTGGAAAAAGTAATAGAAAGACTGGAAAGTTTGAAAAAATAAGGGTGAAAAGATGAACTACAAGGAAGCATTAGGATTTATTAATGAAACCAACAAACTAGGATCTGTACTCGGGCTTAAAAATATTGAGAAGCTTTTAAGCCTATTAGATAATCCCCATAAAAAGCTTAAATATATTCACATAGGTGGAACCAATGGTAAGGGTTCCACCTCAAATTATATATTAAATATTTTAAGAGCCGGAGGCTATGAAGTAGGGCTTTTCACGTCTCCGCACATAAATAAAATCAATGAATCAATAGCTGTTAATGGGGTAGATATTTCAGATAATGATTTTGCCAGAATATTAGGGAGGATTAAAGAAAAAATAAAAATCATGGTGGGTGAAGGCTTTAATCACCCTACCACCTTTGAAATTATAACAGCCATGGGATTTATCTATTTTAATGAGAAAAATGTAGATTTTGTAATCTTAGAAGTTGGGCTTGGAGGGAGAAATGATTCTACTAACATTATTCCTTCATCATTGGCCTCTGTATTTACTGCCATAGATTACGACCATATAGATGTTTTAGGAAATAGCCTAGAGGAAATTGCCTATGAGAAGGCAGGTATAATAAAGAAAGATAGCATAGTAGTTTCTTACCCTCAAAAGGAAGAAGTATTGAAAGTCCTTGAGCAAGCAGCAAGGGATAATAATTCAGATTTCTATCTTTGTCCCATGGGAAACATAGCCATTAAGAAGATGGATACTTATGGAAGTGTATTTGATTTTTTATATAAAAATATTATGATAAGGGATATAAAAATATCCATGTTAGGAGAGCATCAAATATATAATGCTGCCATAGCTTTAACTACCCTATTAATATTACGAGAAAAGAGTTTAATCCAAATAGCTGATGGAGAAATTAAAGAGGGCCTAAGGAATACAAAATGGCCAGGTAGACTAGAAGTAATAAATAGAGAGCCCATTATATTAATAGATGGTGCCCATAACCTGCAGGGCATAGAACAACTTAAAAAAGCCCTTAAATTATTTAATTATGAAAGGCTAATTCTGTGTATAGGAATTTTAAGGGATAAGGATTATTTTCGAATGGCGGAAGCCTTAGGTCCCGTATCAGATGAAATTATAGTAACTGAAGTTAATAGTCCTAGAAAGTTAGAAGCAGAAAGCCTAGGAAGGGAAATGTTAAAATATAATGAAAATGTCCATATTGAAAAGGATGTAGAAAAGTCAGTTAAAAAAGCCTTGGACTTAGCCGGGAAAAAAGACTTAATAGTATTTTGCGGTTCCTTATACTTAATTGGCCAGATAAAAGGAGTTTTTCAATCCCAATATAAGCTATAGTTCTTTTCAATCTCACCAATGAACACCTCTCTGCATAAATTATCTATATACAGGGAGGTGATCCATTGGATAATCCAAAAATATTAGTAGCCAATACAGGAGAGGATAGCTTATTTTTAAAAGATAAAAAAGAGTCTAAGACCATAAACTTGAAAAAGCTACTAAAGGAATATGAAAACTCCTTTCAAGAAAGCGAACAACTGGGACCTTATGATATGGTTTTAGGTGAAAAGGACATAGTATATATTACTAATTCTTATGATAATTCGATTATGAAAATTGATATAGAAAATGATAGGTTATTAAAATATATAAAAGTTGGAAGAAATCCTACATGTATAAGGAAATTCAATGGTAAAATCTATATTGCCAATAGCGATTCTAACTCCATATCAGTTGTCGATGAAGAAAGCTTTTCATTAATTGAAGACATATCAGTGGGCGAAAAGCCTACAGATATTGAAATAGATGAAGAAAATTTAAAAGTATTGATAGCAAATGGCAATTGCTTTACCATAAGTATTCTTGATTTAAGAAAGGAGAGTATTTCCTCCATAGTTTTAAGTAAACATCCAGTAAAAATAATAATTGAAGGTAAGGCAATTTTTATTTTGTCCTATAAAAATAATGGGATGACTAATTACAGCAACCTATCCATCTTAGATATGGAAACTTATAAGCAAATAAAGAACATTGACTTAAAAGGTATATTTGGCAGCTTTATAAAGATAAGAGGGAAATTAGAATTCTACCTAACTAATGTTGAAGATGGATATGTATATAGAATAGACTTAGATAAAAATTTGAAGATATCAAAAACCTTCTTAGGCGGTATGCCAAACAATATAATATATGACGGTGGTAAGAAAATATATATAAGCAATATATTGAACAATGATTTAACTATAATCCAAAGTGATATTAACGAAATAGTAGATAATTTTAGAGTAGGAAAGGAGCCTAATGGCATTCTCCTACTCTAAGGGTCTTCTGTTAATAGATCAATTATATTTTTATAGATATGTTCTGTATTATTGCTCCACTTTTCACATACTAATTCTGCTTGTTCTTTTGTTGCTACATCAATATATAGGCTAAATAAGATTTCTTCATTTTCTACTAATTTTAAGTTTACAACAAATTGATTGTTCTCTTTTTGATAATAATCAGAAACTACTTGGGTTTCTTTTTTATTTTCATCTCTTAACCTGTTAAATTCCCTATCCAATTCTTCTTTAATGCTGTTGGGGATCCTATCTTCAAAATAGGATAGGGCCATTTCGCCTTTTTCTAACAATTTATATATTTCTCTAGAATCTATATTAACTTTTTCAATAAAATTAGATACTACTAATTCACTTAAGTATTGCTGGATAAAAAAATAATTCATATAATTCCTTTCTAAGACAAATTCTGTTAATTCGTTGTTGGTAAAACTTCTATTAGAAAACTTAATAATATATAATAAAAGCAATTTATTTTGCGCTAATTCTTCGGTATTTCCCAGATGCATTAAAAACACCTCCTCTTCTTACCTATTCCTTTATTATATCATATAAAATAAAAAATAGAGAAGTGGAAATCCACTTCCCTATTATATGCTGCTATTTAAACTTATTTTCCTGCTAATTGGTTTTGAGCAGTCTCAACTAATCTCTTTACCATGTAACCGCCAACGTATCCATTTTGTCTAGAAGTCAAATTACCCTTATCGATGTTGTCGTAATTTGCCAATCCTAGTTCGTTTGCTATTTCTAACTTCATTTGATTTAAGGCTGCTCTAGCTTCAGGCACAACTATTTTATTGTTATTAGTTTTAGCCATTTTCAAACCTCCTTTTTCAACAACTATTTTGTTGTTGTACTAATAATATTGCCTTTTTAAAAAAAATTATTCTGGAAATTTTTTAAAATAAGTATAAAAATATCCAAAGAGGTTTATAATTATAATTTAGTTTTTTAAGTTATTTATTGTATAATTATCTGTAGCAAAAAAAATAATATACGAAGGGTGACATAAAATGAAAAGCATGACAAAAAGAATTTTTTTATTATTTTTCCTCCTAACTCTTATATTAATAGCCTGTGAAAAAAAGGGAACTGATAGAGTTGAAGAAGTACATAATCCAGTAGAGAAAAATATGGTAGTAGATAAGGAGGATACTGAAAAGGAAGAGGTTGAAGAGATAACAGAGATAGATCCAAAGGAAAATATTGACCTTTCTTTAAAACCAAATGAAGCAGGAGAAGTTATGATATTGATGTACCATAATATAGGAAGGGAGGAAGGAGAGTGGACAAGGACTCCAGAGAATTTTAGGAAAGACTTACTTACCCTTTATGAAAAGGGATATAGAATAGTAAGCTTAAAAGACTTTGTAAATAATAATATGGATGTAGAAGCTGGAAAAACTCCAGTAATTATAACCTTTGACGATGGCAATGAGAATAATTTTAGGATTATCAAAGATGATAATGGTTTAGATTACATAGATCCTGATTCAGCCATTGGTATATTGGAAGAATTCAAAAAAGCCTATCCTGATTTCGGTGTTACTGCAACCTTTTTTCTATTTGGTGAAAATCCCTTTAGGCAGCCAGAATACATAGACTTTAAATTAAATTATTTAATTGAAAATGGCTATGACATAGGCAACCATACAATAGACCATAGAAGCATGAGAAAAATAGAAGATAAGGATGAGATACAAGAAGCAATAGCCAAGCAGGTAAGGGTTATAAATAAAATATTGCCAGACTACGAAGTAAATACTTATGCTCTTTGCTATGGGGAGAGGCCTAGGAATAAAGACTTGGAAAAATACTTAGAAAAAGGGACCTATGAGGATCTTAACTATGAAAATATTGCCATTTTAAATGTTGGATGGAATCCAGCTCCTTCTCCCATTTCAAAAAATTTTAACCCCTTGTCTTTACCTAGGATTAGGGCATCTGAAATGAATGTTGATAATGTAGGCTTATACAACTGGTTAGAATATTTCGACAAAAATCCAGATAAAAGATATATTTCCGATGGAGTAAAGGAAGTAATTACGGTGCCTAAGGAATTTAAGGAAAATATAGATTTAGATAGCTTAGGAGATAAGGAATTATATGTCTATGAATAGGTTTACTTAAGGGATTCTACTATAAACTCCTTTCGTCTTATGAAAGGAGTTTCCTTTATTTTTGTGATTAATAATTAACTATAACTTTGGATGTAATATAAAAAAAGTTCTAGAATAAATTATATATATAAGTATTTAGGAGGGGTATAATGAGGTTCTTATACTATAAAAATGAAGTAACCCTAAGACTATTAATAGTCTTATGTATTGCCTTAGTAATTCTAGTATATATTTCAGTCAAAACTACAGGCAATATAGCTCAGGTTTTTTTACCCACTAAAGAACTTCCAATATACAGTGTAGAGACAAATGAAAAAAAGGTGGCCATAAGCTTTGATGCTGCTTGGGGCAATGAATACACCTCTTTTATTTTGGATACACTAGATAAATATAATATTAAAAGTACTTTCTTTTTAGTAGGATTTTGGGTTGACAAATATCCTGAAGATGTAAAGGAAATTGCCAAAAGAGGCCATGATGTAGGAAATCACTCTACTACCCATCCAAATATGAGCCAATTAAGCAAGGAAAAAATCATTGAGGAATTAAGGACTACAGGAGATAAGATTGAGGAGCTAACAGGGGTCAAACCTATTTTATTTAGACCACCCTTTGGAGATTATAATGATTTACTAATTCGTACCTGCAGAGAAGAAGGATATTATCCCATCCAATGGGATGTAGACTCCTTAGATTGGAAGGAATTAGGTGCCCAGTCAGTAATAGACAGGGTTACTAGAAATGTAAAAAATGGCTCCATTGTCTTGTTCCATAATAATGCAAAATATATCAGGGAGTATTTGCCAGTAGTTATAGAAAGATTATTAGAAGCAGGCTATGAAATAGTTCCAATATCTGAATTAATCTATAAGGATAATTTTATAATTGATAATACGGGAAGACAAATTCCTGTTTCAGAAAAATAGCTGAGGATTTGAGGGGATAAGGTGAAAGAAAAAACATTGATTATAGGGCTATTGGAAAATTCTAAGGAAAAGAATACCTTTGAATTACTGAAGAAGATGTTTATCGATTTAGGTTATAGTAAATACCCCATAACCCAATTTAATAATTTTTTTATCTTAAACAAAGATGGTTCTAGTATTTTACTTATAGATATAAAATCAAAGACATTAAATCCTATATTAGACTTAGGCTTTGAATTTGATATCATTATTCACACATCATTAAATGATGCAGGTTATGAGAACAAAAAATTAAGAGAACTAGTAGCTAGATCAAAATACTTAATCATTAATTCTGATGAAGAAAAGTGGACTGATCTATTAAATGATAATATAACTACAATAGTTATAACATACGGATTTAATAATAAAGCCACAATTAACCTTTCAAGCTTTAATAAGCAGGATATTGTAGAAGCTAATATATGTGTGCAAAGAGAGATTGAAACAATTGATAAAGCTATTGTGGAACCCTTTGAGCTACCAATAAAAATAGATACAAAAGAAAAAGTTAATATATATTCCATTTTATCTATTATCGCTTGTGGACTTTTAATAGATATAAATTTGACAAATATTAATGTTTCTGCAATTTACAATCATTAGAAATGATGGTAGAATAGTATTGAGAAATAATTAACACTATTTCAAAAACTAGACAGGATTTTTTCGAATTATGTCTAATAATAGATATATACGAAAGATAATAATCTATATCTATTATTTTTGTTTTTTGTTATATTCTTCATCCTACAAGAATATATTAGATATAGATTAAAATAACATAGGAATAGGAGTGGATGATTTCATGATTGATAAGACTAGAGAAACTAATATGGTTAAGTTGGTAGGAAAGGTTGCCAGTGAAAAGACCTTTAGTCATGAGATATACGGGGAAGGATTTTATACTGTTTATCTAGAAGTCCCACGACTGAGTGCTTCAGTAGATATGCTTCCCGTAACTATTTCTGAAAGACTAATAGTAAATATGGACCTATCCCTTGGAAAATATGTTATAATAGAAGGACAGCTGAGGTCTTATAATAGGTATATAGATAATAATAATAGACTTATATTAACGATTTTTGCTAAGGATATTTTCATACCAGATGAAGAAGAATTAAAAGAAGCCATAAGAAAACCAAATGAAATCTTCTTAGATGGGTATATATGTAAAAAGCCCATATATAGGACTACACCTTTTGGACGAGAAATTACAGATATTTTAATTGCAGTTAATAGGGCGTATAACAAATCTGATTATATTCCATGTATTGCTTGGGGCAGAAATGCAAGATTTTGTCAAAATATGATAGTGGGAGATCATATTAAAATTTGGGGAAGGGTTCAAAGCAGGGAATACCAAAAGAAATTGCCTTCAGGAAAGGTTGAAACAAGGGTTGCTTATGAAGTATCTATATCTAAGTTAGAATATATTGAAAATGATAACAATAGGTTGGAGGCATGCGAAGTAGAAGGCTAAAATTTAACGAAAGGAAAAATAATTATGGATACAAAACTGATTTTTAGTGCTATAATGTTGATAATACTAGTTAGTCTTCAATATACCTTGAACCTAATCTTAAGGGAACTGAGGGAGATAAAAAAAATATTGATGGCAGACCCAAGAAGAATTAACTTAAAATGAAAGGAGAGAAAAACTTGGAATCTAGCAAAAGAAAAAGAATTCTTTATAGCAGGGAAGACATTAGCACTAGAATCAAAGAGCTAGGACAACAGATATCCGAAAGCTACAAGGGAAAAGATTTATTGGTAGTGTCACTACTTAGGGGAAGTTTTATCTTCACAGCTGATTTAGTAAGGGAATTATCTATACCTGTTGAAGTTGATTTTATGACTACTGCTAGTTATGGACATGATGAGGTTTCCTCAGGAGTTGTAGAAATTGTACATGATATTAGGGCAGTTGCAGAGGGTAAGGATGTTCTCATAGTAGACGATATAATGGATTCTGGTTATACTCTAAAAAAGGTAAAAGAAGTTTTAAGTAAAAAAAATCCAAAATCTATAAAAATTTGTGTATTACTTGATAAACCCAGTAGAAGGAAGGTAGATTTAGAACCAGATTTTGTAGGTTTTACTATTCCTGATGTTTTTATCGTTGGGTATGGACTTAATTATGGTGATTATTATAGGAATATTCCTTATATCTTTACATTTGACTAATTCACCTACAGATTACTCTGTAGGTGAATTTATTCTAATTTAATTAAAAATGGAAGTTTGGGGTGATTTAATGAAAGAAGTAAATAAGCCTTCCATACTTGAGGCCAATATATTATATTTTATATTGGGAATCATACTATTTTTCCTTGGAAGCCTTGTACAAAGTAGAGAAATCTACTCTGGCTTATTGATTACAGAATACTTAATCATCTTAGTTCCTAATTTAATTTTCCTAAAACTTAAAGACCTACCTTTAAAAACAACATTAAGGCTAAACAAAATAAATTTAAGACAGATTATATATATTGCTTTAATTATGTTATTCTCATATCCAATAGCAGCCTTCCTAAATACCATTGTGATAACAATATTAAACTTGTTTGGTGAAACTGTAGTTAGTTCCGTACCTATTCCAGATTCGGGGAAAAAGTATTTATTAAGCCTTTTTGTCATAGGTTTAAGTCCAGGCATATGTGAGGAGATAATGTTTAGAGGAACTATAATGAGGGCATATGAAAGTATGGGAAAAAAGAAGGCTATTATATATTCATCAATTCTCTTTGGAATTTTCCACCTTAACTTACAAAACCTAATTGGCCCCATATTTCTTGGCTTTATTTTGGCAACAATCCTTTACAAGACTAATTCCATATATGCATCTATGCTAGGCCATGGAATTAGCAATACTATAGCCATGACCCTTGGATATTTAACTACCAGGTTTCAAGGTACAGTAGAGAATGTACAGGGACTTGAAATACCGTATATGGTTCAGCTTTTAATGGCCCTATTATGGCTTAGTATAATTGCCTTAATTTCTTCAGTTGCACTCATAAAATTAATAAGGAGATTACCAGGTGATGAAGTTGTCATAAAAGAGGTTGAGGAAAAGATAAAGCTATCTGATTTTTTCCCTATAGTATTGATTATCATACTATTTATAATAATTCATGTAAAATATTTATATCTATGAGAATAAAAGAAGGGGTTTCTCCTAATACTAGAATTAGGAGGGATCAGTATGAAGAAAAAAAAGAAAGAAAAAATAGAAACCTTAGAAGATAAATTAAAATATGAAATAGCCGAGGAGTTGGGTTTAATTGATAAAATAAAGGAAGTTGGTTGGGGAGGTTTAACTGCAAAGGAATCGGGTAGGATTGGCGGACTAATAACTGTAAGAAAAAGGGAGATGCAGAAGAAAAAAGAAACATAAGGGGGAGTACAATTGAATATTTATAGCAGGTTTGCCTATATTTATGATGAGTTGATGGGAGACTTTGATTATGAAAATTGGTTTAATTATATAGAAGAAATATTTAAAAGCTACAATATAAATCCAAAGAAGGTCTTGGAAATGGCCTGTGGCACTGGTAACCTGTCTTATTACCTGGGGAAAAAGGGTTACAAATTAACCTGTTTCGATTTGTCTGAGGACATGCTATCTAAGGCTTATGAAAAGCTGAGGAAATTTAAAAATGTGAAACTGCTAAATCAGGATATGGTCAATTTTAAATTTAGTGAAAGCTTTGATGCTGTTATTTCCATTTGCGATAGTATAAACTATATAGTTGATAAGGAAGATTTAATAAAAACCTTTAACAATGTATGGAATCATTTAGAAGAAGGTGGTATATTTATATTTGATATAAATTCCTATTACAAGCTAAGATACATAATTGGCAACAATACCTTTGTGGAAGATAGAGACCATATCTTTTATGCTTGGGAAAACTATTTTGATGAAAATACTGATATATGTGAGTTTTATTTGACTTTTTTTGTAAGTGAAGATGGAGAAAATTTCGTCCGCTTCCATGAAGAACATAGGGAAAGGGCATATAAAACAGAAGAGATTACAGCTATGTTACAAGATGCTGGCTTCAGTCGGATAGACTATTTCTCAGCCTTTAGTTTTGATAGGCCTAGTGAAAAAACTGAAAGGATAAACTTTGTAGCAATAAAATAAACAGAAATAGGAGTGATAGGATGAAGGATTACTTAATTAGAGCCATAGACAAAAAAGGAAACATTAGAGTATTCGTTGCAACTACAACCAATATGGTGGAAAAGGCAAGAAAGACCCATAATACATCAGCTACTGCTACTGCAGCCTTAGGGAGAGCACTTACTGCAGCCACTATGATGGGGGCCATGATGAAGAATCCAAAGGATAAACTTACCCTTAGAATAAATGGGGGAGGCCCAATAGGCACTATCCTAGTGGTGGCAGATAACCATGGAACAGTTAAGGGATATGTAGACTACCCTTATGCAGATCTGCCAAGTAGAAAAGACGGCAAATTAGATGTTGGAAGCCTTGTAGGCAACCAGGGTTCCATAACTGTCATTATGGACTATGGCCTTAAGGAACCCTATGTGGGACAGGCCAACTTAGTATCAGGAGAAATAGCAGAAGACTTAGCAACTTACTATGCCCTTTCAGAGCAACAGCCATCTGCTGTAGGCCTGGGCGTCTTAGTAGATAGGGATATTTCCGTTAAAGCTGCAGGAGGCTATATCATTCAACTACTGCCCAATATTGCAGAGGAAGATATAGATATAATCGAAAAGACATTGTCCCAGATAGAGCCTGTTTCAACCCTAATAGATATGGGATTGTCACCAGAGGACATTATGGAAAAACTCTTAGGCCAGTTTGAAATGGAGGTACTAGATAAGGTAGATATTGAATTTAGGTGTGATTGTTCTAAGGAAAGAATAGAAAGGGTCCTTATTAGCTTAGGCAAAGAGGAAATTAAGGATATGATAGAAAAGGATGGTAAAGGGGAAGTAGTATGCCATTTTTGCAATACTAAGTATAATTTTTCAAAGGAAGATTTGGAAACTATACTTTCAAAGATTTAAATAAGGATTAGCAAATAATAGGTTCAAATAATTTGCTTATAAAAATTTACAATATGAAAGCTAATTAAACAATAATCATAATTGGAGGGCATATATGAAGGGCTGGATAATATATAATGGAGCACTGAGGATAAAAAAAGTAGAAAAACTGGTAAAAAAACTATCTCAAGAAGGGAAGAAAAAGAATCTAGACTTAAAATTAATTAAGAACAATCAGTTGTTACCTAGCTATAATCCCTTTGGGAAACCAGAATTAAAAAGCATAATAGATTTAGATGAACCAGACTTTATTATTTTTTGGGACAAAGATATTTTACTTGCAAGACATCTTGAAGAAATGGGATTCAGGTTATTTAACTGTAGGGAAGCCATAGAAAACTGCGACAACAAAGCTTTGATGCACTTAAAACTATCTAAGGCAGGCTTGAGAGTACCAAAAACTATAGTTGGTCCCTTTGTTTTTTTCCAGCAAAACTTGACCGATGAATATATAGACAAGGTATTTGAAGAGCTGGGAGACAAAATTATATTAAAGGAAACCCATGGTTCCTTCGGCATGCAAGTATACCTAATCAACAATAAAGAGGAATTAAGGTCTAAAATAATGGAATTAGGCAGTAGAAATTTCATAATGCAGGAATATATAGATACTAGCTATGGAAAGGATATAAGGGTAAATATAATTGGGGACAAAATAGTGGGAGCCATGGAAAGAAGGAATCCATCGGACTTTAGAGCAAATATTACCATAGGCGGAATTGGAAAAGTTATTGAGTTAAATGACATTCAAAAAGAAGTGGCTCTTAAGGCCCATAAAGCATTGAACCTGGACTTTAGTGGAGTCGATTTATTATATGGAAAAGATGGTGAACCAATTTTATGTGAATTAAATTCCAATGTAAATTATCTAAGCTTCGAAGAAGCCTCAGGTATAAATTTCAGTGCAATACTTCTAGATTATATAGTGGAGAGATTATGATGAATGGATTATTAATTTATAATAGGGATGATTATTTTAGAAATGAGTCCTATGTGGACTGGTTACTCCAAACAGGTAAAGAATATGGCCTTAATTTAAAATTAGTTTTCAAGGAAGATTTCTTAAAAAAGGGAATAATAGCATATGAAGAAATCCATTTTGTAATCAATAGGACTAGAAGTTATGAAATCAGCCTGATGTTTGAATTAAATGATATTAGGGTTTTCAACAATTCTACCATAACCCTTCTGGGGAATAATAAATTGGCTGCCTATAAATATGCAAAGGATAAGGCCTATATCTATCCTAAAGTATTTATTTCCTGGGCAAACAAAAAGAATGTAATATCCAAACCCTATAATGGCCATGGAGGCCAGGGGATAGACTTGGTAGACAATGTGGACTTCAACGATGGACATCTTAGGCTGCAGCAGGAGTTTCTAGAAAACCTTATAGGTGACATTAGGTTTTATGTTATAAATAACAAAATAATCCACAGCGTTTTAAGGACGTCTAAAGATAAGATAATATCAAATTTCACCCAAGGGGGAGATATTAAGTATTATGATTATAATTATCAGGAAAAGGAGTATGTAGAAAACTTTATAAAAGATTTAAAGGTTGATTATGCAGGAATAGATTTTTTATTGACCAAGGATAATAAGCTTATCTTTAACGAAATAGAAGACGTTGTAGGCAGCAGAATGCTCAGCAAATTAGGAATCAATAATACTACGGAATTGTACCTAGAGCATATAGCCAAAGAAATGAAAACTGTTGACAATTAGAAGAAATTTATATATACTATTTATTGTCGCACCACTTAATAAAAGCCCGGATAGCTCAGTCGGTAGAGCAGAGGACTGAAAATCCTCGTGTCGCTGGTTCGATTCCGGCTCCGGGCATTGAATAAGTTAAAGTTATAAATATTAAATAAATATTGACAACGACTTAAAAATATGTTACTATATTAAGGCAAAGAAAATATAAGCGGAAATAGCTCAGTGGTAGAGCACCGCCTTGCCAAGGCGGGGGCCGCGAGTTCGAATCTCGTTTTCCGCTCCATATTTTAAAGCCCTATTTAATAGGGCTAATTGTATGGCGGCATAGCCAAGTGGTAAGGCAGAGGTCTGCAAAACCTTTATTCCCCAGTTCGAATCTGGGTGCCGCCTCCATAAGTATCTCTAGGACTTGGCCCTAGAGATTTTTTGTATACAGAAAAACATGTAGGTGGTATTATGAATCCATTTATTCCAATAAAGAAAGCTAATATTGCCATTGTAGATGGCAGGATAGATGATGAAATAGAGAATAATTTAAAAAGCTTAGGTCTGAAGGTAATTAAAACTATAAAATGTGAAGAAGTCCATGAAAGCATTGCATATCACCCAGACATAGTACTACATCCCATTGATTACGATACCTTAGTTGTGGCTCCCAATGTTTTTGAATATTATAAGGACAAGCTGAAAAAAATGGGTATTAAATTAATTAAAGGAGAAAGGTTTTTAGGTAGAGAATATCCTGAGGATATTGCATATAATGTAGGAAGACTTTCTAATATTGCAGTACACAATTTCAAATATACAGATGAGGTTTTAAAATTTTATTTGAAAAAGCAAAACTTAAGCCTAATAGATGTTAAGCAAGGATATAGTAAATGTTCTTTAGCCATAGTAAATGAAAGAGCAGCCATAACAGCTGATATTCCCATATATAAGAAACTAAGATCCCTTGGATTTGATATTTTACTAATTGAACCTGGATATATTTCCTTAGAAGGTCAAAAATATGGATTTATTGGCGGTACCAACGGTTCATTATCTAATAATGAGTCTATAATTTCCGGTGTCATAGATAATCATCCAAACAAAAATG
>JAAYHU010000056.1 GCA_012735245.1 Tissierellia bacterium | reverse complement strand
TATCCTTTCCTTTTACTTCTTCTAAGTCATATAAAAATACGGATTTAAAGCTTTCATTAATGTCTAAAATTCTGAATTCCCTGTCTACGATGGCTATGGCCTCTGGAGAGTTATTAAATAGGATGTCGAAATATGCCTTATTCAGTTTATGGTCCCTTATTAATTTAACCTTTTCTTGTGCATCATGGATAATTAAAAAAATTAGGTCCCTATTATCTATTTCTATTTTTCCACTATATACTTCCACATCTCTAATTTCTCCATTTGCCAATCTATGCTGCATGGAAAATATGCTTCTTTCATTGGACCTAGTCATGACTTCTTCTATGCTTTTACTAAGGCTAATATCCTGGATATTGAGTTTAATAAACTCTTCTTTTGAATACTTATAATATTTGCAAGCAGTCATATTTACATCTTCTATATTCCCTGTGCTAGGGTCTACCATCAACATTGGAGTATGACTATTGTGAAAGGCCTTTTCATACTTACATTTGCAATTTTCTCCCCGGAAAAACATTTCCTTGCCCCCTGTTAAATTTCATCTTTCGCTTATCTACTAACAGACATTGCTTTTGCCTGTTTCTTTCCTTTTTTATGTAATCATTATACTATAATAAGGTAAAATTATTGTCTTATTTTGTAAAGATAATGTAAACATATCCACATAAAATATCAAAAAATGCAGGTTTATTGAAAACCAGTAACGAAAAATCCCTAATTTTTAACTTTAATGTAAGACTATTTAATTATATAAGAAAAGACCTATGTTACTATAGGTCTTTAGACTCAATTATATTAATGTATTTGCCCTTTAGCTTAGTGAATTCACATTTCACATCTTCATATAATTCTCTTATTAAATCCATGTTGCCATTTTCAATATTGGATTCTATTTCTTCCAATAGCTTGATAATCTGCCCTGCTCCAAAATAGGATATGCTTCCTTTGAATTTATGGATGATTTTCCTTAAATTAATAAAATCCCTATTAGCTATATAGGTTGAAATATTCCCAAGAAATTCCTTTTCATAGCTGTCTGATATCATTTCTTCTATTAATTCTTTCAATAATTTTTTATTGTTATCTATTCTACTTAATAAATCTTCAAGGTGGAGGTCTAATTTAGCCTTTTGGTTTAAAATAGAAATTATCTTTTTATAGGCTTCATCTCCCCTTATGGGTTTTATAATAAACCCATCAAATCCTATGTCTTCACATTTTCTCCTACATTCCATTGTAGTAGTTGCAGTAATGGCAATTATGGGAGTATATACTCCATATTTTGAGTCTATTTCCCTGATTTTTTTAGCTATCTCATAACCATCCATTCCAGGCATATAAATATCTAAGATGACTAAATCATAAGCATTTTTCTTTATTAAATCTAAGGCTTTTTCCCCCTTAGATTCTAAGGTAATATTCCAATTGTTTCTTGCCAGCATATTATATATTATCTTTTGATTTATTAAATCATCTTCTACAACTAGAATATTCAGATTACTAAATCCCTTAAGTTTATGGATTTCTTCCTTTGATTTTTGCCTATCATCCACTGAATTGCCCTTATTAAACTTTAGTTTTACAGTAAACTTACTGCCTAAACCTAATTTTGACTCTACTTCAATTTCTCCCTCCATTGCCTCAATTAATTCCTTTGTAATATTAAGGCCTAAACCACTTCCTTCATATTTTTTTGTAGAAGATAGGTCTAATTGATAAAACTCCTTAAATATATCCTCTATTTTGTTTTCTGGAATTCCAATACCTGTATCTATTACACTAAAACTGATTTCTATACTCCTATCATCTTCATCAGTTATATCTACTTCCAAGGAAACATGTCCCCTATCAGTAAACTTAATGGCATTGCTAAGGAGGTTAAACAGTATTTGATTTAATAGGTCCGAATCTCCTATAATGGTAGGAGGAATTCCCCCGTCTATCTTCCATAGAAAATCTAAACCCTTTTTCTCAGCCTGTAATTGAAAGTATTCTTTTATATTTTCTAATAAATCAACTATATTAAATTCATTCTTTTTTAATTCCAGTTTTTTCGTTTTAATTTTAGAAAAATCTAATATGTTATTTAAGATAGAAAGAAGCCTATCAGTAGAATACTTTATTAAATCCATATACTCTTTTTGCTCTGGCGAAAGATTAGTTTCACTTAAAAGTTCAATTAGTCCCAGTATACCATTCATGGGTGTTCGGATTTCATGGCTAATATTGGCCAGAAACTTGGTCTTTAGGAAACTCTCTTCTTCTGCCCTGTTTTTTGCAATTTCCAATTCCTCCTGATACTTGATCAAATCCCTTATGTTTTTATAACTAAGTATAACTCCATCTATTTCATTATTAGAATTAATAAGGGGTGTAGCTGTTACTAAAAAGGGGACTGTATTGTTGCCTATGTTGAACTTAGCCTCGTATGTATAATATCTTTCACCTTTTCTTATCTTGCTTATTGGGCAGTTCTCTGTATTGCAATAAGGCAGCAATGCTACTTCATAACATTTCCTGCCCAGAACTTGTTTTTTTGTTAGGCCTATTGATTTTGCCAGTTGTTCGCTTACCTTGACAATTTCATATTCCATATTTATTATGCAGATACCGTCTCCAGCATTTTCAATTATCTGTTCCAACAATAGCTTAGCATTTAACAAGTCATTACTTTCCCCATTTAACAATTAACTCACATCCTAGTTAATTTTTTTATTACTTGTTTAAAGCTCTCCCCCATTAGAATAATAGCCTATCCTTGTTAAACTGTTGTTAATTAGTTATTTATTTTGACGACAAAATTACTTTATAATATAATTTAGATAATATAATTATATAATTTTTACAAAATATTATAAAGATGCTTGGGGTGTCTTCATGAATAAAAATATTTTAATCGTTGAAGATGACAGTATAAACCTTAAGATTTTAAACTCCATATTGGATAAATACGGATTTTCCCCTCTTAAAGCAAAAACTGGTAAAGAAGCCATGGAATTGTTAAATAATAATAATAAAGTAATAGGAGCCATACTTGATATAAATCTCCCTGACATGAGCGGTCTTGAAATATTGAAATATATTAGAAACCATCCCGTCCACAAAAATATAGCTGTCCTCATAGTCACCATAAATCAAGACAAGGTAGATACTATACTGGGTTTAGAAATGGGGGCAGACGATTATATAACTAAACCCTTCCATCATAGGGAATTGATAGCTAGATTAAATGCAGCCATACGGAGATCAAAAGAAGTAGATGTTGCATCTGGCCCATTAATCACCATACATGATTTAATAATAGATGTGGAAAAGAGACTAGTTATGAAAAATGGCCAGCCCATTAACCTTTCCTTTAAAGAGTTTGAAATATTATACCTATTGGTCTCTAATCCTGGTAAGGTTATCCAAAGAGAAACCATATTAAATAGGATTGGAGATATTAACTATGCTCCAAATACTAGGGTAGTGGACATGCATATATCTTCTATCAGAAAAAAGCTTGGAGACAGGGGGAAAGAAAAATCCTATATCGATACTGTAAGCGGTGTAGGCTATAGGTTTAGGGAATAATATAAGAGGTCAATAAAGACCCTCTTTACTTATATACTCTTTCATAAATTATATCTCCATTTTTATCATAGGCTATAATTCCTGAGAAACTCCTAGGCCCATCTGCTTGCCAAGGAATTAAAAACATATCACCATAAAAATCTTCCTGTGCCAGCCTATCTCCATTGGATAATATAAGCTCTACTTTATTTATATTCTTATCATTTATTATCCCATAGGCCTTATAAAAATTTCCCTCTCCATCCCAAGAATAAGACAAGGGTTCTGACAAGTCGTTTTCCATTCCATGAACTTGGTTACCAAAACGCCAAAAGAAAAATAGAGTTCTTTTTACAGTATTACATGAAAACCATTTGTCATATCTACATAATATATATTTCCCCTTTCTAAAATCTTCTATATGAACTATTTCTGATGGACCATAATGGGCTGTTCTTTCAGAGTCCCTATGGGCTCCCAATGGAGTAAAATAAAGACCTG
>JAAYHU010000055.1 GCA_012735245.1 Tissierellia bacterium | reverse complement strand
GTATAAGCACTGGAATTGAAAGTAATATTTTGGGTTCTGTCCTTATTTCCAAATCCTTAGGCTATTTACATGAAGACCTTCTCAATCTAAAAAGAGATATGCTTAGAATTTCCCTCCTTGCACTCTTTGGTGCTATTCTTTTAACCTGGATTTCTGCCACTGGTATCACTAAATCCCTAAGGACATTGATAAAGGGTGTAGAAAAAATATCTTCAGGCCACTTAGGCTATGAAATTGAAGGGGGAGGAAAAGGGGAGATAGGTAAGCTTATTTCTACCTTCAATAATATGAGTAATAAGCTTAAAAATATAGAAGCAAATAGAAAGTACTTTATTAATTCCATTTCCCATGAATTAAAAACCCCCCTTACTTCAATAAATGCCCTAATAGATTCCCTTTCCATAGGCAATAATAGTATAGATACTTACAAGGAATACCTGGAAGATATAAAAGCTGAGACAGAAAGAATGGAAGCCCTGGTTAACTATTTGATGACTTCTATTAAGCTTGAAGATATTAGTTTAGATTTAGATACCTATGATATAGGTGAAATAATAGATGAAACCATTAAATTCATCTCCCCCTATGCCAATAAAAACCAGGTAGAAATAAAATCAGAAATCCAAAAGGGGATTATGATTAAGTTAGATAGGGACAAATTTAAAGAGCTTTTACTAAATATTATTGATAATAGTATTAAGTATAGGGACATAGGCAAATCCAATTCATATGTTAAACTAACCCTTGAAAAGTCAAGGGATAAACTGCTTCTTATCATTAAAGATAATGGTATTGGAATAGGAGAAAAAAATCTATCCAATATATTTAATCAAGGCTTTAGGGTTCTAGACCATAATAAGATTGAAGGCCATGGCATAGGTTTGACCCTTGTAAAAAATATAATTGATAAACATAATTGGAATATCAGTGTAGAAAGTAGTTTAGGCCTTGGGACAGAGTTTAGGATAGAAATCCCCTTAGTTTAAAAACATTTTGTATATTCTTAATACTTTCTTAATATTTCTTTATTTTTTATTAAAATTTATATCCTATAATGATTATGAAAGGAGATGATAATATTGAAAAAACATATAGGTATTTTATTTTTAGTTCTAGCATTATTTACCTTAGAAGCCTGCACTCCCAAGAATGAAGTAGGAGAAAGTCCGCCACCAGTTGAAGATCCAGTTGAAAATGGAAATGACATACAGGATAAAGAAGATGAAGTAGTAGACCCTACTCCAGAAAAAGAAAGCAAGGAAGTTAATCTCTATTTTGCTAACGGAGAATATATTGAAACTGGAGATGAAAGCCTTGAGAAGCTAGTAGTTGAGAAAAGAATAGTAGAGTATGGAGATATTTCCCTTGAAGAAAGAATAGTGAGAGAGCTGATGAAGGGACCAGAGAATACTGAAAAGATAAGTACAGTAATTCCTTCTACTGTGAAATTATTAGGTGTGGAAGTGGCTGATGGTACAGCCTATGTAAACTTTGCTCAAGAAGGCATGTATGGAAGTTCAATGCAAGAAACATTCACCATTAACCAAATCGTAGCCAGTTTACTAGACTTAGATTCAGTAGACAGGGTTCAGTTTTTAATCGATGGAAAAAAGGCAGAGACCTTAATGGGACATTACAGCATAGAAGAACCTTTCGAAGGTATAACTGAATAAAAAAACCCTTCAGGAAAACTGAAGGGTTTTTTTACTATAGTTTCTTTGAAAATATAGCTAAGACGACAATTAAGGCTATACCGAATATCATCAATGCAGTTTGTTCAATGGCCAATATACCTGCTATAGCAACAGCACCAATTGCTATAGGGATAAGGTATTTAGTTATAGCATACCATACATCAAATAATGCAAATTCAATTTTTCCACCATTTGTAAGTTCGTCTTTTAGGTCTTCTTTCTTCATAAACCAGCCCACAAATATTGCAATAACCATTCCACCTATTGCTAGGAAGATCTTATCTGTTAAAATATCAAAGAAGTCAAAGAATCCAACTCCAAATAGTATATTAAAATCTGATAGTACACCCATGGATAGAGATGATAGGGTTCCTGTAATGACCATAATACCGC
>JAAYHU010000054.1 GCA_012735245.1 Tissierellia bacterium | reverse complement strand
AGGAAGACTAGGCCTCAAGGAGGAATGCTACGACCTCTATCTGTACAAATATTATCTCACAAGAAGAGTGAGATAGAAAAGTAAATATAGTTTTTAACTACAACATTATTATACGAGGAGGTATTATTATGAGAAAAGAAAATGTAAAGGTAATAGTTTGGGGCTTAGGTGCAATGGGCAAAGGGGTAGTAGAAATGCTACTAAGCAAAAAAGGTGTAGATGTAGTTGGAGCAGTAGTAAGGGGAGACAAGATAGGAAAATCAATGTATGAGCTAACAGGCATTGAAAGAGGTGACAGGCCTGATTTAATAGCAGGTTCTTATGAAGATGTAATAAAAGAAGGGGCAGCTGATGTTGTAGTTATAGCAACTGATTCATATACTAGAACATCCTTTGATAAGATTAAATATTGTTTGGAAAGAAAGATCAATGTTATATCAACTGCTGAAGAAATGGCTTATCCCCAAGCCCAATCACCTGAATTAGCAAAGGAATTAGATAGGATTGCAAAGGAGAATGGAGTAACTGTCTTAGGTACAGGTATTAATCCAGGCCTAATTATGGATTTATTAGTAATTACACTTACTGGGGCATGTATGGACGTAGAAAGTATCAAAGCTGAAAGGGTTAACAACTTATCACCATTTGGACCTACAGTAATGCATGGCCAGGGTGTAGGTATAACTGTAGAAGAATTTAATAGAAGGGTTGCAGAAAACGATTTGGACGGCCACATAGGATTCCCTGAATCAATTACAATGATTGCAGATGCATTAGGATGGAAATTAAGCGATGAAATCAAATTAGAAAGGGCGCCAATAGTTTCATCAGTTTATAGGAAGGCTCCTTATGCAGAAGTTCAACCTGGAGATGTTGCTGGCTGTAATATGAAAGGTTATGGTTATGTGGACGGAGAATTAAAAATAGAAATGCTTCATCCTCAACAAGTAGAACCTCATTTAGAAGGGGTAGAGACAGGCGATTACATTACTATCAAAGGTACACCAAATATAAACATGCAAATTAAACCAGAAGTGCCTGGTGGTATAGGAACTATTGCCATGACTGTTAATATGATACCTCATGTAATAAATGCAAAACCAGGGCTAAAAACTATGATAGATTTACCAGTACCAAGGGCTATTATGGGAGATATGAGAGAGCTAATTGATAGTGAATAGTTTTTTGCTCATAGTTGTGAATTAATAAGGAAAGGAAGTGTTAGAATGGATGCTAAACGTGGCGATTGGGTAAGAATCCATAACATAGTCTTAGAAGCGGGCCAGAGGGCTAGTAACATACCAGAAGATACACAAAGTGTACCCTTAGAAATGTGGGTTAAAGGATTTTTACTTGATGAAGCTGCAAATATAGGAGACAAAGTGAAAGTTGAAACCTATATAGGCAGAATAGTTGAGGGTACTTTGATAGAGGTCAATCCCTATTACAAACATGATTATGGAAAAGCAGTTCCAGAAGTTCTGTATATAGGTCGTCAAGCTAGGGAGATTTTAGGAGAGGAGGCTGAGAAGGTTGACTAGAGATATGAGCTATGAAGCAGTAATGGCTAGACGAGGAGAAATAATGAAGAAGGCCATTGGCATAGACTACGATGTATTTGAATCAGGTAGTATTGCCTTTGATTATGAAAGGATGATGAAGGAAACAGGATATTCATTGCAGGAAATAGAAGAAATCCAAAAAAGAACCGGTGTTGGCAATACTCCAATTATTGAACTAAGAAATTTAACTAAATTGGCAAGAAAATTTGCTCCAAAGGGCAAGGGAGCACGTATCTTTATCAAGGACGAGGCTTGCAATCCATCTGGTAGTTTTAAAGCCAGAAGGGCTGCTACATCCTGCTACCATGCAAAAAAATTAGGTTATAAAGGAGTTATAGCAGCAACCTCAGGAAACTATGGTGCTGCCGTAGCTAGCCAGGCTGCTATGCAAGGGCTTAAATGTATAGTTGTTCAAGAGTGCTATGATTCTAGAGGAGTAGGACAACCAGAAATAATTGAAAAAGCAAGGGCATGCGAAGCTTATGGTGCAGAAGTAGTACAACTATCTGTGGGACCAGAGCTGTTCTATACTTTCTTAGTATTGTTAGAGGAAACAGGATTCTTTAACGCTTCATTATATTCACCTTTTGGTATAGCAGGAGTGGAAACCCTAGGCTATGAAATATCAATGCAATTTAGGGAAAAAGAAGGAAGAGATCCTGATGCAGTAGTTATAACAAATGCAGGAGGAGGAAACTTAACAGGTACTGCTAGAGGGCTATTAAAGGCAGGGGCTATTGATACAAAGATAATTGGAGCCAGTGTAAGCCTAGAAGGACTTCATATGGCCTCAGATACGCAATTTAATAGAAAGTCCTTTACTACAGGTCATACAGGTTTTGGTATCCCCTTTGCTACTTGGCCTGACAGGTCTGATGTACCAAGATCAGCTGCAAGACCACTTAGATATATAGACAGATATGTTACAGTTAATCAAGGTTCAGTATTCTACATGACCGAATTGCTGGCACAAATAGAAGGACTTGAAAGAGGACCTGCTGGTAATACATCCTTAGCAGCAGCCTTTAAACTAGCTCAAGAAATGGATGAAGATCAAATAATAGTAGTTCAAGAAACTGAATACACAGGAGCAGGAAAACATATTAATCCTCAGCTTACCTTTGCAAAGGAAAATGGAATAGAAATCATAATTGGCGACCCAGCAGATGAGGTTCCTGGTAAAAATATTATACTTCCAAAGGATCCATCCTATGTTAAAACTCAAGAATTAGACTTAGATAGAATTAGAAGGTCCTATATAAGAAATGCCATTAACAATATGAATGTAACAGAGGCCACCCAAGAAGACATAGAATTCTTAGCCAAGGATACTAAATCAAGTATAGAATTTGTAAAGAGTATATTGGATGAATTGGGAGTTAAATATTAATTTTCTGGAGGGATACAATGAAAAGGGCTGATGATTTTCAAGAAAGAAGAAAACATCTTGCTAATCTTAGCGAAGAAGAATTGGAGCAAAGATTTTGGGAATTAGCTGAAAAAATAGTAGATCCTATTGTTGAATTAGCTAGAAAACATACTACTCCTTCCATTGAAAGATCTGTGCTTCTAAGAATGGGATTTTCAAGTATTGAAGCTAAGGCAATAGTAGATGGTGCCATAGACAGGGGCCTAATAGGCAAAGGAGCTGGACATATAGTCTATAGGTTGGCAAAGGAGAAGAATTTAGGCATTAGGGAAGCTGGACTAAAATTAGCAGAAGGCCAAATGTGGGATGATGTAATTGATATCTTTAAAGGAGGTGTCAATTAATGGAATTAAAGCCAAATGAAAAATTAGATATAGAATATATATTAAAGGATCTTGACAAATATAGGCCAAGAAGAAGGGGATGGCATTGGAGAAAAGGAACAGGACAAAAGAGGACTATAGGCAAGTTTGAATACTACGATATGTCGGAACCCCTTAAAAATAGTCAACCCCTACCAGCAGCCAAGTATTTTGACAATATCGACCCACAACCTAAGGCTGTAATTACTACAGAAATTGCTTCAGGTAGATTTGAAGATGATATAAGGCGTATGAGAATGGCTGCTTGGCATGGTGCAGACCATATTATGGTAATTAGGACTGCAGGTCAATCCCATTTTGATGGCCTTATAGAAGGTACTCCCCAAGGAGTTGGAGGTATACCAGTAACTAGAAAGCAAGTTAGGGCACAAAGAAAGGCCTTAGACATAATAGAAGATGAAGTAGGCAGGCCAATTAATTACCATTCCTATGTATCAGGGGTAGCAGGGCCAGAGATAGCAGTTATGTTTGCTGAAGAGGGAGTAAATGGTGCTCACCAGGACCCCCAATACAACGTTTTATACAGAAATATTAATATGATTAGGTCCTTTGTAGATGCAGCAGAAGCTAAGACTGTAATGGCTTGGGCAGATATGGCCCAGATTGATGGGGCCCACAATGCCAACGCCACTGCAAGGGAAGCCTGGAAGGTAATGCCTGAACTTATGGTTCAGCATGCTATAAACAGTATGTTCTCAGTTAAAGTAGGTATGAAAAAAGAAAATATCTGCCTATCAACTGTACCACCAACAGCACCACCTGCACCTTGTATGAGACTAGATTTACCCTATGCTGTAGCCCTAAGGGAACTATTTAAAGAATACAAGATGAGAGCTCAAATGAATACAAAATACATGGAATCATCCACTAGAGAAGCCACTGTAACCCATGTATTAAATCTACTAATTTCTCAGTTGACCAGTGCAGATATACAATCTACCATTACTCCAGACGAAGGAAGAAATGTGCCCTGGCATATTTATAACATTGAAGCAGTAGATACAGCTAAACAAGCCTTTGCAGGTATGGATGGATTGAAGGAAATGATTGAGATAAAAAGACATGAGGGTGAGTTGGCAGAAAAGGTTAGGGAGTTAAAGGAAAGGGCAATTCTATTCATGGAGGAAATCCTTGAAGTTGGAGGTTACTTCAAGGCAGTAGAACAGGGATTCTTTGTTGATTCTGGCTATTATCCTGAAAGAAATGGAGATGGTATCTTTAGAAAAATAGACGGTGGTGTAGGAGCAGGAACAGTTTTTGAGAGAGATGAGGATTATATGGCTCCAGTAACTGCCCACTTTGGATACAACAATGTAGCCCAATATGGAGAAGAATTTGTAGATGATCCTGCAAAATTAATTGGAGGATGTACCTTTGAAGACCCATCTAAGATCATATTCATAGATGAGTTAGATGAAAACGACAATGTAAATATTAGATTAGAAGAAGTTAAAGAACTTAGAAAGACTTCTAAAATTAAGCCTGAAATGGAATGGCTAGGAGACGGAATTGTTCTAACTACCTTGTTCTTGCCAACAGATGAAAGGACTGCTGAATTTGCTGCCATAGAAATAGGCAAGAAAATGGGTTTAGAAGATGTAGAAGTAATACACAAGGAAATAATGCAGGAAGCAGAAGGTACCCGAATAGAATTAAAGGGCAGGGTAACCTTCACCATAGACACTAATGACTTAGTAATACCACCGAAGCCAAAGGTCCTTTCAGAAGACGAAATAAGAAAAGAAATTGAAAGAAAGCCAATGAAGATAGTTGCTGCCACTGTAGGAGAAGATGAACACTCAGTAGGACTTAGGGAAATTATAGATATTAAACATGGAGGAATAGAAAAATACGGAATTGAATGCCATATACTAGGTACCTCCGTACCAGTAGAAAAATTGGTAGATGCTGCCATTGAATTAAATGCAGATGCTATACTTTGTTCAACTATAATTTCCCATGACGATATCCACTACAAAAATATGAAGAAACTACATGAGCTTTGCATTGAAAAAGGTATAAGGGATAGGGTCATACTAGTGGCTGGAGGCACTCAGGTATCCAACGAATTAGCAGTTGAATCCGGCATGGATGCAGGCTTCGGCAGAGGAACAAAGGGAGAACACGTAGCTACTTTCCTAGTAGAAAAGAGAAGAGAGATGAGCAATGAAGATTGATTTGTTAGTTGCAGAAATAGGTAGTACTACAACAGTGGTCAATGGATTTAATGGATTTGATTCCTGCCCAATATTTATTGGGCAGGGTCAAGCCCCAACTACTGTCCTGGAAGGAGATGTAAACATTGGTCTTAAAGGTGCCATTGAGGATTTGGCGAAAAAATTAGGCCAACCTATCCAATACAAAGAATTAATGGCAACAAGTTCTGCTGCCGGAGGACTTAGGATGACTGTTCATGGCCTAGTATATGATATGACCGTTAGGGCAGCTAAGGAGGCAGCCTTAGGGGCGGGAGCCAATATCAAATTTATTACAGCAGGAAAACTTAGGAAATCAGATTTAAGAAAAATAAGGGAAATAGAACCCAATATAATCTTAATTGCAGGTGGAGTAGACTACGGTGAAAGAGATACTGCCCTTTACAATAGTGAGCTGATTGCAGAAATGAATTTAGGTATTCCTGTTATTTATGCTGGCAATATAGAAAACCACGAAGATGTAAAGGAAATATTTGAAGGTAGGGAGTCTGAACTGTATATAGTAGACAATGTCTACCCCAGGATAGATGAATTAAATATAGAGCCTACCAGGAAGGTCATCCAGGATGTATTTGAAAAGCATATTATCCATGCCCCAGGTATGGAAAAGATTAGGGAAATGATTACAGGACCTATAATGCCTACTCCAGGTGCTGTAATGGCAGCCTCAGAACTACTATTTGAAAACCTGGGAGACCTAATGACCATAGATGTTGGCGGTGCAACGACAGATGTGCATTCAGTTGCAGAAGATAGTGATGAAATATCTAGAATATTAATCAATCCAGAACCAAAGGCCAAGAGAACGGTAGAAGGAGACTTAGGTGTCTATGTAAATATGAAAAATATTGTGGAAACCGTAGGAAAGGAAAGTTTATCTGAAGAACTAAATATTTCAGTAGAAGAATTAGAAGATTTAATAGACAATCATAAACCAATACCAGAAACTGATTTGGAAAAGAGATTTGTTGAAAGCTTAACCTTACATGCTACGATAACAGCAGTTAAAAGGCATGCAGGCCAATTAAAACATTTATATGGGCCCAGTGGCAAAAAGACTATTGCTGAGGGAAAGGACTTAACAGGTGTAAAATATATAATAGGTACAGGAGGAGCCTTAACTAGGCTACCAAGAAGAAAATCAATAATTAAGGAAATCTTAGTTTCCAATACAGGTAATTTATTGCTACCTAATACAGAGGCGAAGATATTAATTGACAATCATTATATAATGGCTTCCTTAGGAGTTATGTCGAAAAAATATCCAGAAATAGCATTAAAGCTATTGCACAACAGCCTTAAGGAGGAATAATATGGCCTATCCTAAGCTAATTGTCGATTATGAAATCTTAAAGAACAATGTAAAAACCCTTGTTAACCTTTGTAATACTAAGGGGATAAAAGTAGCTGGTGTTACAAAGGTCTTCTGTGGCAATCCACAAATTGCAAAGGCATATGTTGAAGGGGGAGTAAGCTTCCTAGCAGATTCTAGGATAGAAAACCTACAAAGATTAAAAGATTTAGATGTGCCTAAGATAATGCTCAGGCTCCCTATGATATCAGAAGCAGAAAAGATAGTGGAATATGCAGATATATCCCTTAACTCAGAAATAGAAACCATAAGGGCCTTGTCAGAGAAGGCCTTAGAAAAGAACCTAGTTCACAAAGTCATTTTGATGGTAGACCTGGGTGATTTAAGAGAAGGCTATTATAATGATGAAGATTTATTCCAGGCAGTAGAAGAGGTATTAGAATTAAAAGGAGTAAAGCTAGTTGGTCTGGGAACCAATCTAACCTGCTATGGGGGAGTAATTCCATCAATAGAACATATGGACAAATTAAATAGGCTAAAAAAAGAAATTGAAGAGAAATTTAATATAGAATTGGAAATACTTTCTGGTGGCAATTCAAGTTCCCTTCACTTACTATCAGACCATGACCTTCAAGGAATAAATAATCTACGCTTAGGTGAATCCCTAGTCTTAGGTACAGAGTCTGCTTATGGCCAACAATTGGCAGGGACTAGAAGTGATGCTTTTAAGCTTCAAGTCCAAGTTATAGAAGTGAAGGAGAAGCCTTCAGTACCCACAGGAGAAATAGGAAGAGATGCCTTTGGGAAGGTTCCCACCTTTGTCGATAGGGGTGTAAGAAAGAGAATTTTATGTGCCATAGGAAAGCAGGATATTGACTTAGATACCCTATATCCTGTAGATAAAGGAATTACTATTCTTGGAGCTAGTTCAGACCACCTTATACTAGATGGTTCAGACAGTGAAATAGACTATAAGGTTGGGGATATTGTAGAGTTTACTATGCACTATGTATGCCTTCTGAGGGCTATGACCTCTGAGTACATTAAAAAGGAATTAATATAAAAAATCAAAAAGCTTTGGTAATCCAAAGCTTTTTTCTTGGAATTACACTTGAAACTATAGTTGTTGATATCATATACTATTGTATGAAAATATTAAGTATAATTGCTAGTTAGGGGAATGAGTATGGAAGAGAATAAAAATGGAGAGAAAAAAGGGAAAAAAATTATCGGAATGAGAGTTGTAAAAACTGTCATTGCATCATATATTTGCTTTCTATTAAGCTATTTTAGAAATACTAGTCCATTTTACTCAGTTATTGCAGCAATACTTAGTATGCAGACTGACCAAGATAGTAGTTTGAAAGTCGGTAAAAGTAGAATGGTAGGAACCATTATAGGTGGTATTTATGGATTTGTGGTGATTCACTTAATAGATTTTTTAAACATTGGCATTTTTAATAATATTCACTATTTAATTTTATCTTTATTTTTAATACCTATAATATATACAAATGTGTATATAAAATATCCAAGTTCTACCTATATTAGTTGTGTTGTTTTCTTAAGTATAACCGTATCTCATATTGGAGACACAAATCCAATGTATTTTGCAATAAATAGGGTAATAGATACCATGATAGGTATAGTAGTATCCCTTATAGTTAATAGATACCTAAAGGCACCTAACAAAAAAAGTTAGGTGCTTTTAATTTACTTAAATATTAAGAAAACTTAACAAATATTTTTGCATTTTTAGAAGGATTTTTTGAAGAAAAATTGAATATTAATGTCAGAGTAATAAACATATGTCAGAATAATGAACATATTAGGGAGGAAGATATGAAAGAGAACCATTCGTCCATTGATAAAGCAGTTATGATCCTAGAGTGTTTGTCATCTTTTCCTTATGAAAAATCAGCAATTGAGATTAGCGAGGAGTTAAAAATAAATAGAAGTACTGTACACAGAATTTTAAATATACTCATGGATAATAATCTAGTATATCAAAGTCCTAGCACACGAAAGTATTCTATTGGAGCAAGGGCTTATCAAATAGGTTCTTCGTATTTATATAGTCAAACTAGTATGGAGCAAATAAAGATCATATTAGAAGAATTGGCAAAGGAAATCAAGTTATCTATTGGCTATGCCATTTTAGTTGAAGATAAGATATTAAGTATATTTGAGTT
>JAAYHU010000053.1 GCA_012735245.1 Tissierellia bacterium | reverse complement strand
TTATAGTCCAAGTAGAGAAGTGGATTTTTGATTCCAGTGATGTATAAATAATAAAAGGAATGACATATTTTTATTACCAGATTGGGTCATGTGGGGTGTCTAGCTTTAACAGGGCCTTAGCATTTTCTCCCATTACAAGAGCCTGTTCCTTCTCCTTTAAACCTGAACTAGCAAGGTCTTTTATATATCTTTTCATAGGGATTAATGGGTAGTCGCTTCCAAACAATACCTTATTTAGAATCCCTATTTCATTAGCTACTTTATATATTTTTTTATCATATAAGAAAGGCGTTGCTGAAGTATCATAATATACATTTTTATTTTGTTCTCGTATCTCTGGCATTAATTCATAAAAGAGTAAGCCCCCACCCCAATGGGCAAATATAATTTTAAGATCTGGATAGTTGTGTGCAAATGCACTGGCTTTTACAGCAGTAGTATCTGTTTTTCCACTATAATGATGTCCCACAGCTTCATTAGTATGTATCATCACAGGTAAATCTCTTTCTATACAGGCATTGCATAAAGATGACATTTCCTTTACATCTGTGATATCAAAATCTTGACCATAAGGAAATATTTCTCCAACTCCTTTTAACCCTAAACTTACACATCTATCAATTTCCTTTTCTACTTCAGAGGACGTAGGAACTAGTACCATATATCCGATAAGCTTATTTGGAAATTTTTTGATAGACTCTGCTACATAGTCATTAACATATCTACATAGGCCCATATCATTAAAAGCGAAACCAAATATAACAGCCTTATCCACATTGGAATTATTTAGCTCCGCCACAACTTCTTCGGCAGTAGCAAATTTATTTACTGGACTTTCACTTAAAAATTTAAAGTATGGCTCCTTTTCACCTATTTTTTCCCAGTTTTTTATAATGTCTGGTGGCGTTACATGGACATGATAATCTATTCTCATAAAATCACCCTTTTTAATAACTAATTTATCAATTATTAGAGTTGTTGTAAAGTGGTTGTACTGAATTGCAAAAATGATATTTATGTGTTTTTGATGAAATACATAAAAGACTATTTTCCCTCCATATTGCCTATGGGCTTGTAGGTATGACTAATAACGCACTGGCAGAATTCACTGGACTTCAATAGAAGGAGTGAGTTCAAGTGTTAACTTGATTTTAGAAATCAAATTGGTATTTGATTGAAGAACATAATGAATTAAGTAATTAAATGATATATAATTAAGATAAAATGAACTTGACAGCAATATGTAGGGGAGTCGAATAAGGGGGAAAATATTTAAATAGGTACAGTTAGAATCACCAATAAGCCTGAAATATCAGCCACATATTATGGCTTGCTACAAAGCGGCTACAATTTTTATTCCTTTGATAAAGATAGTGATTTAATTAAAGACATAGAAGAATTTAGAAAGGAAAAATCTGATTATGATACTTCATTTTTTTCTAGAATAAAGCAAGATACTTGTGAAGTATATCCTTACTGGCCACGAGCATTTACTCTAGAAATAGCCTCTTTCTTCATAAGCAAAAAATCATGGACTTATATAGATTTCCATTGGTATAAGGAATACATTATGACTTTAAGAAATATAAAAGAACAGGAACGGGATGAAAATTTCTGGAATTGGGTTAGAGAATTTCCCCATGCATTACAAGAAGTTATGGAGGGTAATGATTTTAACAAATATTTAAGCTGGGAAGAAAGTTGGATTAGTCATCAAAATAAATTGTGGGAGACTGAGCTTCAATCTGTTCAAAAAACACTAGATATTTGTAAGCAAAGTTATGGTTCACAGGTAACCAAAATACACATCATACTAACCCCAATAAAGTGTACCTACTCTCCTGATTATTTTAAAAAGGAAAATGATTTGTTCTTCATATTAGGTACTTTTAGGATAGATTCTATTATTCATGAATGTTTGCATCATGATGTACATCCCATTATCTCAAAATATACCCAAGTTGTTCTGAATCATACTTTACCTTATCCAGGCATTGATAGGTCGTATTATCTAAATGGAGATGCTAATGGAAAGCTTAATGCATTTGAAGAATATATTGTGTGCAGGTTAACAGATGAAATATTGAAGATGAAATTTACTTTAGACTTAGACGAGTATATACTGGGAAACTTGAAAAATTTAGAGTAAAATACCCAATATACTATAATATACTATACATTATAAAATGGTTGCATAGTTGAAGATGTAATATTTTTGCCTGCAGTTACTTGATACTGTCATTAGGGCCTTTATATTTTTGGTAAAGGTTGCCAATGAGAGAATATTATCTTTTAAGTAGAGGTGAAAATGATGGATCCTAATTTAATATACATAATATATGGAGACAATCCCAAATCTATGATAGAAAGGATATTAAATGAGATAGGCTTAGAAAGGGATATACCTAGTAGAGATTCTTTAATAGGTATTAAGCCTAATTTAGTTCTTGCTAAGCCTTCATCCTCTGGGGCGACGACCTGTCCCCAATTGGTTGAAGGATTAGTAGAGTATCTAAAATCAAAGGGCTACAATAACATAGTCATATTGGAAGGTTCTTGGGTAGGAGACAAAACCCAATCAGCCTTTAAGGTATGTGGGTATGAGGATATATCAAAAAAGCATAATGTACCCTTGATAGATTTACAAAAGGATGGCTACGTTGATTATGAAATAGATGATATAACCATTTCAATTTGCCAAAGTATAATGGATGTTGATTATCTAATCAACATGCCAGTACTTAAAGGTCACTGTCAAACTAAGATTACTTGTGCTCTAAAGAATATGAAGGGGTGTATTCCAAATCAAGAAAAAAGGCGGTTTCATACCATGGGATTACACAAGCCTATTGCTTACCTTAATAAGGTGATAAAACAGGACTTGATAATAGTAGATGGGATAATAGGGGATTTAAACTTTGAAGAAGGAGGCAATCCTGTTCAAATGAATAGGGTAATTGTGGGTAAAGACCCAGTACTTGTTGACAGCTATGTTGCCCAATTATTAGGTTATGATATAGAGGATATTCCCTATATAGGGATGGCTGAAGAAATTGGAGTGGGAAGAACAATCTCATCAGATGAAAACATAAAGGAATTAAATAAGGACACAACTCCAATGATCATTCCAAAGACTAGCTTAGTAGAAGAGCTTACAAAAAATGTGGTGGAAAACATGGCTTGTTCTGCCTGTTATGGAAGTTTAATTCATGCATTGGATAGATTGGGTGATTTAGGGTATCCTTATGGTTATGATGGAAAGATATATATAGGGCAGGGTTTTAAAGATAAGAAGGGAAAAGGTATAGGCATAGGCAGCTGTACTAAAGGATTTGAAAGGAGCCTACCAGGCTGCCCTCCCAAAGCTAAGGATATTATAGAATTTTTGAAGGATTCATTTTAATTTCTATCTAATAACCCGTATATCTTGAAGTTGTACCACTGCCTATAAGAAAATGAGAGGTAAGCTTACTATCTTCTTGTAAATTTTGTCGAATTTTGATACAATGGATGTTAAGTTTTTAACTTTCAAGGTCTTTAATAGTAATGTATTTTTTTGCCTTAGAAACAATATTCATTATAAAATTAAACTATAAGATAATACAGGGAGTTTTGTTTATGGGAGAAAAGCTTGATTTTAAATCGAATTTACTGATAGGTTCATTATTATTTGGCCTATTTTTTGGAGCAGGCAATTTGATATTTCCTGTTCATATGGGCCAGTTGGCAGGCAATAATACATTGCATGCAACCATTGGATTTTTAATTACTGGAGTAGGCTTTCCATTGTTAGGAGTTGTTGCAACTGCCCTTGCTCAAAGTGAAAGTTTGTTTGATTTGGCCAAGCCTGTTAGCAAGATATATTCAATTTTATTTACATGCGCCTTATATTTGACAATTGGACCTTTGTTTGCCATTCCACGTACTGCTACCGTTGCCTTTGAAGTAGGTTTGAATCCTTTTATTTCTGATAAGTATCTTCAAATAGGGTTATTTGTATTTTCATTAATCTTCTTTTTAGTTACACTTTATTATTCACTTAGGCCAGGAAGAATTCTAGACTGGGTTGGGAAATATCTTACTCCTATTTTTGTGGTACTTTTAGCAATATTATTAATTGCAACTTATGTAAATCCAATGGGACAAGTGGACCAATATGCCCCTCATGGGAATTACATAGATAAACCATTGTTTACAGGACTATTAGATGGATATAACACTATGGATGCCTTAGCTTCACTTGCTTTTGCCATTGTTGTTATTTCAAATATTGAAAAGTTAGGTGTAAAAAGTCCAAAAAGAAAAGCAATTGAAACCTTTAAATCTGGCTTAGTATGCCTTGTTGGCATGGGAGTAATTTACGCATCCCTGGCCTATATGGGGGCAACAAGCTTAGGCAGTGTTAGTAGAGCTGACAACGGCGGAACAATTATGTCTATGGTAAGTGAGCATTATTTCGGTTTCACAGGTAAAATATTACTGGCTGCCATAGTAACAGTTGCCTGTTTGAAAACAGCCATAGGTTTAATTACTTCATGTTCCCAAATGTTTAGTGAAATGTTTCCTAAACATGTATCATATAACAAATATGCCTTTATATTTACTGTTTTTTCTTTTATAATTGCAAATTTTGGGTTAAATAAAATTATCCAGCTATCTATACCGGTACTTATGTTCCTCTATCCACTGGCAATTGTTTTGATAATATTATCATTACTAACGCCAGTTATTAATAAACAAAAAGATATATATAGGTGGACAACTATGTTAACAATTATTGCTGCCTCATTCGACTTTTTTAATGCATTGCCTGAAGCTTTGAAAGAAACCACAATAATCAAGGGGATAATTAACCTTGCTCATAAGCATTTGCCAGGATTTGACTATGGATTTGGTTGGATTATACCTGCACTAGCAGGTTTTGTCATAGGAACAATGATATGGAAAATTGGCACAAAAACTAACAGTTAAAACATATAATAAATTTTAATTTAAAAATAGTTTTATTAGCTATAAATGGACAGAAGTTCATCTATAGCTTTTTTTATTAAAATCATGCCTTATAATGGCCTATTTAAAAATCGTAATAGATGATTATCAAAAATACATATTTAATAAATAATAATCCCCTTGTATATAAGGTTACGCAATGTGGTTTAATATAAATTAAGGAAGAATCGGTATGCAAAAGGAAAAATATTAATGGGCCTTACACAGATTATCAGGCTTAGTGAAAGAAGTCTCTGCTAAATCATTAGGAATAATAGGAAGTATATGCATATTAATAGCTTGTCCCAGATTATAATTATAAGAATATATTATTATTGAACAAGCTATTTTTTTGAAAGGAAGTGTCTTTATGGCAGTAATCAATGTAACCCCCCTTATGGATATTAATGGAGATACTGGAATTACGCTAGATGCACTTTCAGCAGGAAAACTAGTTATGAATAATAAACTAGTATGTAATATTCCAGAGAATATAGTAGATAATGGCATTAATAATCTAATAAATGATATAGAAAAATCATGTAAACCCTGTGAATCACCAAGCCCTATTAAATTTTAGAGCTTGGTTTTTTGTTCCAGTTGTTTGCAATGGCAAAGAAGTTAATTACATTTTACGGGACTTTTTTTATACCTAGATACCAATAATTTAGTTTACTAACTCATATTAAAGAGAAAAAATGGCATATAATGTTAAAAAAATACCAAAAAGCATTGATAATTAAAATTATGTATTATATAATAAAAATAATAGAAAAGCAACGACATTATCAAAATGTAACATTTTTACACTGACAATATTTTAATAAATTGCATTTAATATTAATTCCAATTATATAATTATAATAAATAAGGTATTGGGGTAGAAAGATGGATTACAAGGAATATTTGGACAATATAGAAAGAAAACTAAAAAGCTATTTTGATATTGAAAGGGACTATGAATTCAACGGTTATCCATTGGACTTATATGCTAAATTTCATTTTAGAAATGAAAGATATATCTTATCAAAGAAATTGGTTATTTATGCTATTGAAAACAATGAGTACATATTTATAAAATATTTTGATGGAATAGATGGAACTTGCTTAAAAGAGTTTATAGATTTATTGATTAAATCTATTGATGAGGTTGTTAAGCCAGACGAAAACCATATGTCAAGTGTCATTACAGGGGTATTGGTTACAAAATATAAGCCTAATGAGGAAATTGTAGATGCTATAAGGAAGTTTAAATATCATAAGGGATTTGCCTTTGGGTTTAGGGGTTGGGTAGATATTAGGTTGGTCTTGGTTACTATGAAGGATGAATATATAGTAACTAATAAAAAGGGAAAGGAGGTAAGGGAGGTTTATAGTATTAATTAATTATTAATTAATGTTTTTAGAGGTTAATTATTTTCAGGGGGTGAACTTATGAGTTCTCTAGTATTAATTTTAGTCAGCATAGTCATATTCATAGTGGCATATGCTACTTATGGTGCATGGCTTGCTAAAAAATGGGGGATAGACCCAACTAGGAAAACTCCAGCTCATGAAATCAATGATGGAATTGACTATGTTCCTACACATCCCAGTATTTTATTGGGACACCACTTTGCGTCCATAGCTGGTGCAGGACCAATTAATGGACCCATTCAAGCTGCCATATTTGGTTGGGTTCCGGTATACCTATGGATTATGATTGGATGTATATTCTTCGGTGCGCCACATGATATGGGGTCATTATTTGTTTCTATTAGAAATAAGGGTAAATCCATAGGGGAAGTAATAAAGGACACCATGGGGGACACAGGTAAAAAGCTTTTCTCAATATTTGCATGGCTAACAATTATTTTAATAGTCGCTGCTTTTATGAACATTGTTGCAACTACTTTTGCAAATACTCCTCAGGCAGCAACATCTTCAATACTATTTATGATTCTTGCAATTCTATTTGGATATGCAGTATATAGAAAGGGAATGGATATTAAGCTTGGAACTGTAATTGGAGTTATTCTTCTTTTCTTATCTGTTTGGATCGGTACAATTTATCCCTTAGAATTAAGTGTTAATGCATGGATAGTTATTCTAGGCATTTATATATGGGTTGCATCAACAGCACCTGTATGGCTATTATTGCAACCTAGAGACTATTTAAATTCCTACTTACTATATGCAATGATTATTGGAGCAGTATTAGGCATTATATTGTATAATCCAACTATTAAACTTGGTGCTGTTACTGGATTTGAAGTAAATGGACAATACCTATTCCCAATTCTTTTCGTAACAGTTGCCTGTGGCGCCATTTCAGGATTCCATGCCTTAGTAGGGTCTGGTACATCATCTAAGCAATTAGCAAATGAAAAAGATGTGAAGCTTATAGGATATGGTTCCATGCTTATAGAAGGATTATTAGCTGTTATAGCAATGATTACAGCAGCATATTTAACACAAGGAGAATTCCTACCAAAATTAAATGAAATTGGACCTACCAATGTTTTTGCTGAAGGTGTAGGTACATTCATGACTAAGTTTGGTATTCCATTTGAAATCGGAAAGACTTTCGTTGCACTAGCTG
>JAAYHU010000052.1 GCA_012735245.1 Tissierellia bacterium | reverse complement strand
CTTTTTTATGCAAAAAATCTATTTATTAGAAGCCTTAATATATATTTTTGACTTCCTTGATTAAACAATTAACTAATAGGTTGAAACTACAATCATATACTGCCTTTTCAACCTACTTTAATTGGACATGAAAAGAAATATGTACTCATGTATTGCTAAGTATAAGTTCCTTTGATACCATTGAAATAAAGAGTAATCCTATTTATTAAAAAGAGTAATTTAGTAAAAGATATCCTTTGAGGAGGGTTAAAATGACTATGTCAAATGATCAGAGTATATTAAAGATCAAAAAGCAAAAAAATATAGCATTAATAGCTCATGATAATAGAAAAAGAGACCTTATCCAATGGGTAAAGGAGAATAAAGAAAAATTAAGCAAACATTTCCTGTGTGGAACGGGTACTACAGCCAGATTAATCTCAGAATCAGTTGATTTACCTGTAAGGGCTTTCTGTAGTGGCCCTTTGGGAGGAGATCAACAAATAGGGGCCCGTATTGCTGAAGGCAGTATTGACTTTATGATTTTTTTTTGGGATCCATTATCAGCTCAGCCTCATGATCCAGATGTAAAGGCCCTTCTAAGGATAGCAGTTTTATATGATATACCTGTGGCTACTAATCGAGCTACTGCAGATTTTTTAATTTCTTCACCTCTCATGAATGAAGAATATAGTAGAAAAATAATAGATTATTCTAAAACTATACCTAAAGATATATAATAGGCTGAACTAAGGGTCCAGCCTATTAAATAAATCTATTATTGTTTTTTTGAAGCTTGAATAATCCCTAACACCAGATATCTTATACCGATTATTTATTATAAAGGTAGGTACACTTTGAATGCCAAACTCTTTGGCAAGAATCTCTGCCTCTCTTAATTTTTCATCATATATTCCTGAATCAACGGAATCAAACATATGCCTTGGATCTAGGCCAATCTCCTCTGCAATATTACTTAAAATTTCCCTCTTATAGACATTAGCCCCAGCTTCAAAATAAGCTTTAAATACTGCTTTTGCATACTCAGCATATTTTCCTTTTTCCAATGCATAAAAGCCACACAGGTGGGCTAGTCTCGTGTTGAATTTACCATTTCTATTGTTATATTTTATACTAAATTCTTTCCCCATTTTTGATAAGATATCTATGGAACGGAGAATATATTCTTTAGGGTACACATCATATAAATCCATGCCTTCTTCTGGCGTATTTGGGTCTAATTGAAAAGGGATCCAATCCAATTCAAATTCAAGACCATCTTCTTTAAGCTTATCGACTAAACCTAAGCCAAAGTAGCAGTAGGGTCATGCAAAATCTGAAAATATTCTAATCTTATTCATAATTATTCCCCTCTTATAATTTTTATATATAATACCCAAAGTTTATATAGAAATTAATTATAACTAAGAGTTTTCATCATATAGGATTATTAATAATAAATTATATGGGTAATAAAATAAATGCAGCATGGAAGTCCTTATATAAGTAAATTTAATATGAAGGGCTACAATATAGAAAAAATCTATAATCATTGTAAACTTCATATTTATATGTTAGAATCTTCATGTTTTAAGCATGTTAGTAGGTGTAAACCCAGTTAACTAACATGCAAAATTTTTACCTACTCTTAATTTCAATAAAAATAAATATAAAGCGAAAAGGAGAATGTTTATGAAAAAGAAAATTTTGTTGATCATGCTATTGGTTTTTAGTATGATAATCTATGCCGGTTGTTCAAATAAAAGTCAGGACTTAAATGAAGAACCAAAAACAAATGAAGAAATAGTTGTAGAAAAACCAGAAGAAAGAAATGAAGAAAAGCTAGATTTTGGTGGTAGAACTATGAATGTAGTTACTACTTCTGAAAAATATGTAGAGCTATTTGATGCCTTTGCAAAGGAAGTAAATGCTAAGGTAGAATTTTTATCAATGAGTAGTGGTGAAGTGATTGCAAGAATAGAAGCTGAAGGTGGAAAACCCATGGCAGACCTATGGTTTGGCGGTGGTTTAGATGCATTTATGGCTGCCAAGGATAAAGGTTTACTTGAGCAATACGTCCCAAAGGAAGTAGATAAAATAGATAGTAGATTTGTAGATAGTGAGAATTATTGGATTGCAAAAGGCCTAACTGTTGTAGGCTTCTTAGTAAATGAGGAATATTTACAGGAAAAGGGCCTAGAAACACCTACAACCTGGGCAGAATTGGCCCATCCAAAATATAAGGGTGAAATAATAATGTCAAATCCAGCCATATCTGGAACTAATTATGGGGCAGTAAAGGGTTTACTGGATATGATGGGTGAAGAAGCTGGTTGGGAATACCTTGAAAAATTAAATGAAAACATACCTTTTTACGGTAAAAGAGGAAAGGATCCAGAAGAAAAAACTGTTGCAGGAGAATTTGCCATAGGTATTGTACCAGCAGATAAAGCATCCTTTGATGTAGCGGAAAAGAATAACTTAAGGGTAATTTATCCAGAAGATGGAATTCCCTGGATACCAGAAGGAGTAGCTATTTTCAAAGGAGGAGATGGAGTAGATATAGCAAAGGCTTTTATCGACTTTATGCTCAGAGATGAAAATCAAAAGCTATTGGCAGAGTTAGATGGTAAAGACAGCGCCCAAATGATAAAAGAAGGAATTGAAGGATATGATCTAGGTTTACCAAAGGACAAACTAATAGATCAAGATATATCTACCTTTGGTTCCATGAGAGAAAGCATATTGACTAAGTGGGAAGAATTAACTAAGGGAAAATAATCGATTATATAGCTACAGGTGATATTAAATGGGTATAAGAAAAAAGACTTTAGATATAATGAATTCATCATTAAAAATATTTACAACCTTGCTTGTTATAGTCTTTGTCTTATACCCTTTTTTGTCTGTATTTGGCAAAGCCTTATATAATAATGGGCAGATTAATTTGTCTGAATTCCTATTTTTAAAAGATGAATTCTATTTAGTCAAAAATTCCATCTTATCTGCAACTATTACAGCCATATTATCTACCGTATTTGCCCTGGCCTTAAGTTTAATGACTTTTTTTGTCTCAGAAAGGCAAAAGAAAGCCATAATGTTTATATTATTGCTTACTATGGTTTCACCACCTTTCATAGGCTCCTTAACCTATATAGAGCTATTTGGAAGAAACGGTTTTATCACTAGGGATATCCTAAGACTATCCATAAATCCCTATGGACTTTGGGGAATAGTCTCAGTTCAAACCTTGGGATTTACATCTTTAAATGCTGTACTACTCATAGGCTACTTAGATGTCTTTGATAAGACCATGATAGAAGCAGCTAAATCGCTAAAGGGAAGTACTACTAGTATTTTACTTGATATAGTTATTCCACTTATGAAACCAGCCATAGCTGTATGCTTCCTAATGAGTTTTATAAGGTCCATGGCAGATTTTTCTAGTCCAATAATCATTGGTGGGGCTTTTAATACTTTGGCAACGGAAGCCTATCTATCTATTATAGCTAAGGGGAATTCACCTAGGGCCTCTGCCATGTCTGTTATACTTTTTATTCCATCAATAATTGTATTTATCATATATAGTCATTTTTTAAAACAGCAGCAATCTGCTTCCAAAAACTTACGTATAACTCAGGCTAGGATGAAAAAAAGTGGCTTATACCATCTGGTTAAAATCTTGGCCTTATTTTTTATACTATGGCTAATAATTCAATACTTAGCCATATTTACATCTGCCCTTACAGATAAGTATAAAGGGGAAATCTATTTTACTTTGGACAATATAAAAGATAGTATCCCCCATGTTAGGGATAGTTTTGTAAGAAGTATAATATATTCCATAATTGCAGGACTATTTTCCAGCTTAATAGGCTTAATTCTATCCTATTATTCTTATATTTTGAAAGGGAAATATATGAAGTTTATCGATTTCATCTCAAATATGCCCTATATTGTACCAGGGACATTTTTTGGACTAGGCTACATTTTTGCCTTTAATAAAGGTCCTTTGAAATTAACTGGGACAGCCCTTATTGTTATATTAAACTTAATTTTCAGGCAATTACCCATGTCTATTAGGTCAATACAGAGCAGTATGACCCAAATAGAGAAGGCAACTCTGAACTCTGCTAAGGATTTAGGCGCCCATAATTTATATATTCTAAAGGATATGGTATTTCCAATGACCTATTCGGGCTTATTTTTATCCTTTGCAAATGCCTTTATATCGTCAATGACAACCATAGGTTCCATAATATTCCTAGTATATCCAAGTAGAAAGCTGGCTACCTTTGTATTATTCGACCTAGTCTCCAGCGGCAAATATAAAATAGCTTCTGTACTTTCTTGTATTATAATTATAGTATGTTTATCAGTCAGCCTATTGTCTTATAGAATATTTAATAGGAGTAGTAAAAATGTTTCTCAATATTAAAAACTTAACTAAAAAATATAATAATGTGGAAGCTGTAAAAAATATATCTTTTTCTGCAGAGGAAAAGGAAATAATTTGTATACTTGGACCTTCAGGTTGCGGAAAAACCACCATACTTCAATCCATAGGAGGGTTTATTAAAATAGACAGGGGTGAAATCATCTTAGATGGTAAAAACATAGAAGACCTGGAACCAGAAGACAGAGAAATAGCCACTGTATTTCAATCCTATGGATTGTTTCCACATAAGACTGTAATAGAAAATATAATATACGGGTTAAAGTTTAGAAAATATAAAAAGAAGGATGCCATAGAAGAAGGAAAAAGAATGTTGGAAATTTTAAACCTGGAGGGATATGAAAATAAAAAGGTAACAGAACTATCAGGTGGGGAGCAACAAAGAGTGGCCTTAGGCAGGGCTTTGATTGTGAAGCCAAAGCTGCTTTTATTAGACGAGCCCTTTTCAAACCTAGATACCAAACTGAGGGTTTCCATGAGGGAGGAGCTTCTTAGAATAAGAGAACTATTCAATATTACCATGTTATTTGTTACCCACGATCAAGAAGATGCCTTCTCCATTGCAGATAGGATAATTGTAATGAACAAGGGGCAAATTGAACAAATAGATACAGCAAGAAACATATATTTAAATCCAAAATCTGAGTTTGTTTTGAATTTTATCGGTTCCGCTAATATAGATAATGGATACTTTATTAGGCCAGAAGCCATTAGGATATCAGCAAATGGAGAAGAGGCAACAGTCGTGGGCAAAACCTTTAAAGGTTTCTTTATTGAGTATATAATAGAATACAAGGACAATAGATATAAGATGATTAGGCTTAATAATGAAAAAGAATATCAGATAAATGATAAAATATATATAGAAATGGAAATGAGGGAGATATGAGACTATTACATGTTTTAGCTCAATTACCAGCAAGAACAGGTTCTGGAGTATATTACTCCAATATGATAGAGGAATTTAAAAAATATGATCATGACCAAAGGGCAATTTTTGCCTGTCAAGATGGATACCATTGGGATATTTTAGATAAGGAGCATCAATATGCCGTAGAATTTAAATCCCAAGAATTGCCATTTCCCATAGTTGGAATGAGCGATGTTATGCCCTATGAAAACACCTTATACTCAGAAATGACTGAGGAAATGATAGGGCTTTGGAAAGAAGCCTTTAGAAAGAGGCTTGAAAGGGTAAGAGAAGAATTCATGCCAGATATTATATTTGCCCACCATCTCTGGATGCTGACTTCCTTAGTTAGGGAAGTATTCCCAGATACAAAGATTATCGGGGTATGTCACAATACAGATTTAAGACAAGCTAAGATGAACCCCCATCTTTTAAAAAAATATGTGGATAATCTCCATAGCTTAGATTATGTATTTTCAATTTCTGATAAGCAAAAAGATGAAATAGTAAAAATATATAATATAGATAGAAAGAAGATAATTGCTGTAGGTGGAGGTTATAATCAAAAGATCTTCTATCCTCCCGAGAAAAAAACTTACTCCGATAAAATTAGGCTGGTATTCTGTGCCAAAATAGATCCATCTAAGGGAATATATGAGCTCATTGAAGTTTATAAATTCTTAGGCCTAGATGATGTGACCTTAGACATTATAGGAAGCCCCAATGAAGAAAATAAAAGGAAATTAGAAGAATATATTCAAGGGGATACTAGGATAAGGGTTTATAATGTAAAGGATCAAGTAGCCTTAGGAGATGAACTGAGAAGAAAGGATATATTTATTATGCCGTCTTATTATGAAGGCCTAGGCCTTATGGCAATAGAAAGCCTAGCTTGTGGCTTATATGTAGTTACAACGGAAATAGAAGCCTTAATGACCTTATTGGGAGAAGAAATCAAAGAATCTGGAGTAATCAAATATGTGCCTCTTCCAAGGATATATGATACTGACAAGCCTGTTAAAGAAGATTTACCAGAGTTTAAAGAAAACTTAAAAGCAGCCATACTAAGCCAAATAGAAAAGGTGAGAAATAGGCAAGAATTTGATAAAAAGATTGAGGAAAAGATAAAGGACTTTTCATGGCAAGGCTTAGTACAAAGAATGAATGATATTCTTAACTCCATAATGGGATTATAATAGGGACAGTTATGAAAACTGTCCCTATTACTTTATCAATAGATATAATGGTTTTCCCCATCTTCCTTGGTCCTATGGACAGTACCCCAGGGGTGTTCGGGTGGGGCATAGATTGAGTATAGCTTTAGAGGGGTACAACCAGTATTAATTACATTATGCCATTTGCCAGCAGGTATAAATATTACATATCCAGGGTATACCCTTTCCTGATAGTATAACCTATCATGACTATCTCCCATCAAAACTAGTCCTTGTCCTTCTTCGATTCTTATAAACTGGTCTACATCAGGATGCATTTCTAGACCTATATCTTCCTTTGCATTTATATTCATCAAGGTAAGCTGTAAATAAGTTCCTGTCCATAGGGCCAATCTAAAATTATAGTTTTGCTTAGCAGCTTCTTGAATATTTACCACATAGGGCATAGGACCATGATCTCTTAAGTCAATACAATCCATATTATCTTTCCTTTCTTTACCTTTTATTTTTCACTATATTATATGTTGTATTGTAATAATCAGTGATATAATAAAGCCCTTGCCAACAATATATCATGGAAATAAAAAATTTTTTTGCAATAAAACTTAATACTTAATAGTTATATTATCAAAGGAGTAATGAAAATGCTTTTATTTACATTTGTCTATGAAGACGACCCGCAAAATGGGGGATATAATAAAAAAAATCCTATAGAAATTGATGAGAACCTTTTAAAGCGGATTGGCAATGATGATATGGCAGCCTTAGATGAGTTATATAAAATAACTGAAAGGACCATGTATGCATTTTCCCTATCTCTTGCAAAGGACCATCAGAAGGCCTTAGACCTTATGCAGGATACTTATGTGAAAATTCTTTCTGCAGCCCATCTTTATAAACCTATGGGGAAACCTTTGGCTTGGATGTTTACAATTGCAAAGAATTTGCACTATACCAATACTAAGAAAGAAAATAGAAATATTTTCTTAGAACCAGAAGAAATTTCCAAGAACAAGAGCTTCTCCTATGTGACAGATGTAGATGATCGTCTAGTCCTAGAAGGGGTACTGTCACAATTAACTGAGGAGGAAAGGGAAATTATAATGCTTTATGCAGTATCAGGAATGAAGCATAAGGAAATAGCAGAAAGTCTAGGACTTAAACTATCTACAACATTGTCGAAATATCATAGAGGCCTGAAAAAGCTTAGAGAATATCTAGAAGGAGGTGGGCAAGGCAATGAATGATAAAAAAATATTAAATAGTATTAAAAGGTCAATTGACAATGCCCCAATAGATATTTTAGACAAAATTAAGGAAGCCCCCAGGGAAAAGATGCTGGCCCATGATGACATTACAAGGCAAGATAGGGGTAGGTTTTTATTTAATAAGCTGATACCCTATGCCTCAATTGCAGCAGCCTTTCTCATTGCATTTTTGGGCTGGCAGTACCAGGTGAAGATGCCAGACAGCCATATATATTTAGACGTTAATCCAAGTATTGAGATAGTTACAAATAGGAGAGACAGGGTTATAGAAATACTTGCAGATAATAGTGATGCTGAAAAGATAATCGAGGATATTGACCATAAGGGAAAAAACATATACCAAGTAGCAGAAGAGGTTCTTGACAAGATGGTTGAGGAAAAAAGAACCATGATGATTATGACAATTATGATGACTATGATGATTTTGATGACGACGATGATAACCATGTTTCCCAAGAAAGCCTCAAATCCAACATCATATCAGCTGCTGAAGCAAGGAGGATTGCATTATCAGTTGCCAATGGAAGTATTACAGACTTTGACTTTGATGAAGATGATTTAGAATATGAAGTTGAAATTCAGCTAGGGGATTTAGAGTACGAAATTGTCATAGATGCAGTAACAGGTAAGATTCTAGAAGTAGAAATTGACGATTAAAAATATTTTTAAAAAGCATGCAATAAAAATGGGTATTGGGGAGTTAACCTAGTAGAGAAAGAAAAAAAGGAGGATTTAAATGAAAAAGAAAATTTATTATGTAATTCCAGTTTTTATTTTAGCACTAGTAGTGGTAGGTTTAGTTGCAACCCAACCTGCAAACTCCCTAACCATGGATGTTAATCCAAGTATAGAAATAGTTACCAATAGACTGGATAGGGTGGTAGAGATTAATCCATTAAATGATGACGCAAGGGAGTTATTAAAAGGATTTAATCCAAAGGATAGGAATCTTGAAAGGACAGTAAATGACCTGGTGGACCTAATGATTTTAACAGGCTATATTAAGGGCGGAGAAGATAATATTGTCATGATAACCGTTTCCGATGATACAGTTGACAATAAACTTGTTGATAAAGTAAACAGGGCAATAATGGCCATGCTAGAGAATAAGCAAATAGAAGCAACTATATTAAACCAGGCCATTTCTAAGAAATATAAAGATGATGACAAGAAGACAGGAGTGCAGCTTGCAGCTGAAAAAATCCAAAAAATTAATGGAAATCTTACAGCAGAGCAAATTAATTCAATGACAGTGAGGGAACTTATTCGTTACAGTAAGGATAATGATATACCAGTTGAAAACCTGTTCAAGGTTGCAGCAGGAAGCATAGATAAAGCAATAGAAGGCAAGGATATAATTTCTAAAGAAGAAGCTAAAAGAATAGGCCTTGAAAAAGTAAGTGGAGAGATAATCAAATTAGAACTTGATGACCTTAGGGATGATGATGGGCCTGAATATGAAATTAAGATAAAATCCAAGGGGTGGTATATGAATTGGAGATAGATGCCATAACTGGAAAAATCAAGGAGTTTGAAAGAGATGATCATGATGACGATAATAAAAAAACTATAGATGGTAGGATTTCAGTAGATAAGGCCAAATCTATTGCCCTTGGATTAACAGGCGGTGGTGAAGTAAAAGAGTTTGAATTAGATGATGATGAATATGAAATAGAGATAATAGCAAAGGGCATAGAATATGAAATAACAATAGATTCAAAAACTGGTGAAATCAAGGAATTTGAAAAAGATGATGACGATAATTATAAAAAAGCTTCAGATGAAAGAGTATCAGCAGACAAGGCCAAGTCCGTTGCCCTTAACTTAACAGGTGGTGGAAAAATAACAGAATTTGATTATGACGACGGTGAATATGAAATTGAAATTATGGCAGATGGAAAAGAATATGAAATAGAAATCGACGCCAAAACTGGCAAAGTCCTTGAATTTGAAGTGGACGATGAGGATTAGGCAAAGGGAGGATATTAAGTCCTCCCTTTTTAGTTTTATCCATTATATGGGGCTATGACTCCGCAGGCAAGCCTTCTTCCAGAATTTCCTGCAGGCTGGGTCCTATAATCATCTGGATGTTCGTGTATGATTATAGATTTATCAATAATATCCCTTGGTTTAAATCTATCAGTATAGAAAGTCATTCTTGCATAGCCATTGTTTGAAAACAATACAGGTAAATCTCCAGCATGGTTGCCATGTGGTTCATTATTGGGATTATAATGTCCCCCAGCTGATTGGAAAGGTTCATTATAATTAGTTATTTCACATACACCATATTCATGGATGTGAAATCCTAAGGGCCCAATGGGCTCATTTCCATTATGGGCAGGCTTATATAAGGGCAGTCCCCAAACCTCCACAAAAATTTCCGTTCCTCCAGCAGCATCATAAAAGTATATATGGCCATTTATATCTGGAGCTAAGGGGCCGCCTAAGATTTTTCCGTATGCAACTGGCTTAATTTTATACATTTTACCTTCTCCTTTAAGCTAATTTAAGGAAATAGATATTATATAATATGAAATAGGAAATAAAATGGTACATTTATGGTATTATTAAAATAGAGCCTATGTTAAAAATAGGAATTAATAAATTTGGATAGGTGATAATATGAGACTATTTATTGCAATTAACTTTGAAAAAAGTGTAAGGGAAAAAATTCAGGAAATAAGTGATGAGCTAAAGAAGTATTCTAGTCAGGGAAGATTTGTATCCCAAGACAACCTACATTTAACCTTAGAGTTTTTAGGCGAGATATCTGAGGAAAGAATAGTTGCTATTCAAAAAGTAATGGATAAATTAAATTTTAAACCATTTGATTTTAGACTATCTAAAATCGGATATTTTAAAAGGCCCCAGGGAAATATCTATTGGCTAGGGATAGAGGACAATGAAGTTTTAATGAATTTACAAAGGACTATCCACAAGCTACTAGGAGAGGAAGGGTTTAAGCTGGAAGACAGGCCCTATAAACCCCACATCACCTTAGGTAGAAAGGTAAAATTGAAAGGAAGTTTTAATTATTCTTCCCTTGATGACAGAATTAAAGATATAGTCATTTCTGTAGATAAGATAGACCTGATGAAATCAGAAACCATTAAGGGAAAATTAATATATTCAACACTATATAGCAAAAATGTATAGGGGGGAGATCTAATGAAGTACTCTATTGGTGAATTTGCTGAGATTATAGGTGTTACAACTGATACTCTCAGACTATATGAAAAATATAATATAATTACACCAACTAGGGATGAAAAAAACAATTATAGGTACTATGATGACTTAGACGCTAGAGATATACTTATGAGTAGGTGGTTTAGGAGCCTTCAAATCCCATTGGAAGATGTGGCAACCATAATAAATGATCCTTCAAAAGAAAAAATCCTAAATAAGATAATTAAAACAGAAGAAAACCTTAAAAAAGAAATAAAAGAAAAGATATTGCTACTAAATAAAATTACTGAAATAATTAAGGACATTGAAAAAATTGATGAAGGATTGAATAAATGTAATATAAAGGAGACTCCTGGCATTTATAGATTAAAACAAACTTATAGGAATACACTTATAGATGATGTAAGAATTAAAGATGCAGTTGATGAATGGATGAGCTTGCTACCTCATACCTTCTTTTCATTTAAGATAGACAATAAAGCCTTCTTTTCTGAAGATGAATATCTAAAATATACTTGGGGTTTAGGGATTGAGGAAAGAAAAATAGGAAATTTTGACCTAAAGATTCAAGATTTTATAGAATATATTCCACCTAAGACCTGCGTTTCCGCCATAATATTATCACCCCACAACCAATATTTAAAGAGGGATTTATTTCAATTTATGATAGACTATGTCAAAAAAAATAAGTATGCTGTAGAAGGAGACATATTTGGTAAGATTATCATTACCATAAAAGATAATGAAATAAAGAAATCATACTTAGAAGTAAATATACCTATTAGAGCAGGAAAAAATTTTTAAATATTTAATTTGATATTTAACAAACTTATTGACTTTAGTGTGGTACCAAGGTTTATAATTTTATTAGGCTACCATTCACTACCAAATTAATAACTTTTAGTGAAAATTAAAATTATAAACTAAGGGGGCAGAAGAATGAAAAGAAATGGTATTCTGAAAAAAATAATGGTAGTATTTCTTAGTCTTATTATGATCTTATCAGTACTTAGTGGATGTACTGATGAAGATGCCATTGCTCCAGAAACAGAAACGGAAACACAAACCCAAGTAGAAACACAAACAGAAACAAAAATTACTTATAAACCAGGTACTTACACTGCAGAAGCTGATGGAAGAAACAGTGTTGTAAAAGTAGAAGTAACTTTTTCTGACAGTAAGATTGAAGACATAAAAATTATTAGCCATTCAGAAACAGCCGGATTAGGAGACACAGCAATGGAGAAGATCAAGGAGCTAATCCTATCCGATCAAACCCTTGCAGTAGATACTATAACTGGTGCAACAGTTTCAAGTAACGCCATATTATTAGCAGTAGAAGATGCAGTTAAGCAAGCCGGTGGAAATGTAGATGCCTTAAAACAAAAAGTTGCTAAAAAAGAAGGAGAAGGCAAAACTGAAAAACTTGAAGCAGATGTAATAGTAATAGGAGCAGGAGCCTCTGGAGTTTCAGCAGCGGTTGCAGCAGCAGATGAAGGTGCAAAAGTAATTCTTATTGAAAAGACCGGAATTATTGGCGGAGCAAGCAACTTGTCCTGGGCTGGTAAGTTCCTTAACGCATCAGTAGCCTTGGAAAACCAAGTAGTTGCAAACATAGAACAAATAATTGACAATTGGATAGAAAACAACCATTATAGGGTTGATGCAGCAGTTCTGAGAGAATATCTTACTAAGTCTGGTGAAACTTATGATTGGTTAAAAGACAGGGGTTATGAAACAACATTTATGAACTTCTTTGGAGAACAAATGTATTTGCTTCCAGATTATTCTGTCCGTGAACCACTTTTAAGAAAAATGTTAGCAAATTCAGTGGAAAAAAATGGAGGACAAGTACTTACAGAAACTACAGGTAAGAAACTCATAACTGACGATAGTGGAAGTGTAATAGGAGTAATAGCGGAAAAAAGCGATGGAACAACCCTAGAAATCATGGGCAAAAGCGTAGTTTTAGCTACAGGTGGCTATGCAGCCAATAAGGAAATGGTCAAAGAATTCTTTGGCTTTGAAGGAGTTAACGGAGGTTTAGGTCAAAATATAGGGGAAGGCTTAATGATGGCCTGGGAAGTAGGTGCCAAGGTACCTGATAATATTGGGGGCCAGATGCTGCACCAGACCTTAGCTAGGGCTACACAAGACCTTAAAAAGGACTTTGAACCATTTAAAGCTTCATATCCAGTAATGTTAACTTACTTACCAACTTTGATGAATGTAGGACCATCTGGCGCAAGATTTAGGGATGAAGCATATACTTTAAATGCAGTTGCAGCAGCAAATACAAGTGCTTTCCACGGACCCTTCCATTACGTTATAGTATCTAAAGCCCAACTAGATGCCTTAGAGAAAGAGGGTATGAATGGAGTTAAAGCACCTAGGTTGCCTGGAATGCCACCAGAATTCTACTTTGATTTTACTGATAAATTTACCTTAGACAATCCTTGGGAAGATGTCTATAAGGTATTTGATAAAATGGTTGAAAATGGCCACGGCTTTAAAGGAGATACAATAGAAGAATTAGCTAAAAATGCAGGAATGGATGTGGAAGTCTTCGTTGAAACCTTCAATAACTATGAAGAAGCCTGTAGAACAGGTAAAGACCTAGAATTTGGTAAGGATCCTGAATACCTGATACCAATGGGAGACGAGGGACCATATTATGCCATAATAGCAGAAATAAATAACTTAGGTTCAGTAGGAGGACTACTAGTAAACAAAAAATTCCAAGTTCTTGACAACGATAGGGTTCCTATTAAAGGCTTATACGCTGTAGGTGTAGAAGCTCTAGGCGTATTATTTAATGATACTTATGTTGGTAATGGAGATGGAATAGGATTTGCATTTACCTCTGGTAGACTAGGAGGAATGCAGGCAGGAAAATATGCCTTAGGGAAAAAATAGTATCTTACAGTAAAAAAGCGTAATTACGCTTTTTTACTTTTTTGGCTATTTGTTATTTTCCAGAATATGAATTAGTTAACAAATTAGAATAGAGGATTTATCAAAAAAGTATAATAATATTCAAGATTTTAAGAATTAATTGACTATTTAGCAAAACTATATATAATATATTAATATATTCTTTTATTAGCTTAGCCTAAAGTAAGTTTTGAATTTATTACTATACTACTTTAAAACGCTACAATATTAGATTTTAAGCAAAATACAGAAAAAATAGGTTGAAATTTGGTAGATTATATATTAGAATTAAGAAAAGGATTAAAGAAATTTCAGCTTAATCAAATAATTAAATCAATTTATATTCAATACATATAATGCTGGGCTGAAAAATATATTATAACTAAAATTATATTTTATATGGCATTAATAAAGTGTTATAAAAGGGATATGAGTATACTCATATCTACTCTTAAAATAAAACAAAAAATAATAAGGGGGAATAAAAAGAATGATGAAGAAAAGTATTATTTTCTTACTAGTACTAGCCATGGTACTGTCAGCATTCTTAGCTGGTTGTCAACCAAAAGAAGAACCAGTTGACACACCGCAAGATGAAGTGACAGAAACACCAACTGAAGGCGGCGGTGATGAAGTTGCTGGCCCACCATCAGAGCCAATGGGACAAATAATCATTGGTAATACTACAGAATTATCTGGTGACTGGGTACCATATTGGACAAACATAGCAGCTGACTATGATGTTTATAACTTCATAACAGGTTATGGTACTGTTGATATGACCTTTGAAGGAGAGTACTTAATTAACGAAACTGTAGTAAAAGATTATACAGTAGAAGAGCATGAAGATGGTTCTAAGACTTATACTTTTACTATCAATGATGGCTTAGTATATTCTGATGGAAGTCCTATTACAGCTAAAGACTATGTTACATCAGTGTTGCTATGGTCATCTCCTCAAGTTCAAGCCAATGGAGCAACTGCTACTTATGGCTATGACTTATTAGGTTATGATGCATTTAACAAAGGCGAGTCAAAGGTATTCACTGGAGTAAGACTTCTAGATGAAATGACCTTCTCACTAACAATTAACCCTGAAAGACTACCATATTTCTATGAGTTACCAATGGTAAGTGTAGCACCTACAAAACTTTCTTACTGGACTGACGAAACAGTTGACATCCTAGATGATGGTGAAGGATGCTACTTCACAGACAACTTCACTACTGAAAACTACAAAGACAGATGGGATGTAGCTAGATATGGCACAACTGAATTCCCAGCAAGCGGTCCATACAAAATAGTTTCCTATGATGAATCTGCTAAAACAGCTGTTTTAGAAGTAAATGAAAATTATATTGGAGACTATTCTGGACAAAAACCAAAAATTAAGACAATCATCTATAAGAAAGTTACTCAAGAAACTGCTCTAGACGAATTAGCAACTGGTGGAGTTGACTTACTATTCGGTATGGCATCTGGAGATGAAATCAACCAAGGTCTTGACCTAGTTGACCAAGGTGGATTCTCATATACAGCTTATCCACGTTCAGGGTATGGTAAGATTGCATTCCAATGCGACCATGGACCAACTCAATTCGTAGAAGTTCGTCAAGCTATTGCTCACCTATTAGACAGAGCTGACTTTGCTAGAGCATTTACAGGCGGATTCGGTTCAGTAGTTAACGGACCTTATGGTGAATCAATGTGGTTCTATCAAGAAACAAAATCAGAATTAAACAATAAAGTAAACCACTATCCATATAGTTTAGAAAAAGCCATAGAACTTCTAGAAAAAGGCGGCTGGATCTACGATGCAAATGGTAATCCATATCAAGAAGGTATTCGTTACAAGAAGTTAGACGATGGTACATTAATGCCACTAATTATAGAATGGGCTTCATCAGAGCAAAATGCTGTTTCTGACTTACTAGTAGTTAAACTACAAGAAAATCCTGACTTAGCAGCAGCAGGTATCCAAATAAACCAAACTGTAATGACATTTGGTGACTTAATCAACTATCTATATCGTGATGATACTCAAGATCCAAAATATGGAGTTCCAACTTATGGAATGTTCAACTTAGCAACAAACTTCTCACCAATCTATGATTTAAGAAATACTTATACAACTGACCCAGAAAAGATTAAGGCTGGATACAATACTAACTTCTTAATCGATGAAAAACTAGAACAATTAGCAATAGATATGGTATTAACTGATCCAGAAGATAGAGAAGGATTTAAGCAAAAATTCGTAGACTTTATAGTAAGATGGAACGAATTACTACCAGACCTACCACTATACTCAAATATCTATCATGACTTCTACAACGATAAGCTACAAAACTACAACATGAACTCCCTAATAAGAATTAGTCAAGCTTTACTATATGCTTACGTAACAGAGTAATAGGATATAAAATCTAATATGGATGTCTAGTAGAAATAGGGTATTTTATACCCTATTTCTACACCTTTTTTATAATTATCTAATTATTAGATAACAGAAAAAACTATAGAATAAGGCGGGTAATGATATGTTAAAGTACACATTAAAAAGGTTTATATACATGGTATTTGTATTTGCAATAATGTCTGTTATACTATTCGGTTTATACAGTATGATTCCCGGAGATCCTGCTAGAGCTGAAGTAGAAGGCCTAAGAAACGTACTAAAACCTGATGAGTATCAAAGGGCATATGAATTAGCTAGAGAAAGATTAGGATTAAACGATCCTACCCATATAAGGTATATTAAATGGGCTAAGGGTTTTTTAAGAGGAGATTTTGGGACTTCAATCATACATAAGCAACCTGTAGATGAAGTAATAAAAACACCGCTTAGGGTAACTATATTTATCAACATATTTTCAGTAATAGCAGGGCTACTTATAACTATACCCTTAGGTATATATTGTGCTGTTAAAAAGGGTACACGATTTGACAGAACAGTACAAGTCCTAACAATAGTAGGATATAGTATTCCATCATTTATATTCGCACTATTGTTTATTTATTTCTTTGCAGTTAAATTAGGCTGGTTCCCAGTAAGCGGTATGAAAACTCCAAACTTTACTGGAACAACATGGGAAATGATTAAGGATTATGCCAAGCACTTAGCATTGCCACTTATGGTAATGACTATTGGTTCCCTTGGAGGAATGACAAGATACGTAAGGGCTGCTATGATTGATGCCTTGAGCATGGATTGTATAAGAACAGCAAGGGCGAAGGGTTTAAAGGAAAGAGTAGTTGTTTTATCCCACGCTTGGAGAAATGCCCTTCTTCCAATTGTAACACTATTAATAAACTGGTTCATGAGCATATTCTATGGTTCTTTGATTATAGAGAGAATGTTCAACTTAAATGGACTAGGCAAGCTGCTTATAGATTCATTGTTTAATCAAGATTATAACGTGGTAATGGCTATCCAGTTATTCTATATCGTTATAGCACTAAGTGGAAACCTATTAGCTGACCTAAGCTATGGTATAGTTGATCCACGGGTAAGAGTTAATAAATAAGGAGGAGGTAAAATATGAGCACAAGTAAAGCACCCAATAACAAGAACAAGAAGAATAAAAAGTCATTCTCAAGCCTTCTCTTTGGAAACCTATTTGGAAGTAGAAAAGAGCTTTCAATATTGGAAGAGGAGCAAGTTCAAAGCCCTTGGCGTACAGTTATTAGAATTTTTAGAAGCAATAAAGTGTCAATGACTGGCCTTATAGTATTTTTGTTAATATTTGCCACTGTTATGATAGGACCGTTAATTAAACCTATAGATTTATCTTTTTCTGAGTCTTCTCAAAAAGATATAGCACCTGGGTTTGATATGATGAAGGTCCCCAAAGAATTGCAAGGAAAGATCCATGATATTGCTGTGGGACCTACTTTTAGTATAGGAGCATCAACTGATGGACAACTTTATATTTGGGGCAAAACTAGAATAACATCTGCTATAGATATTAAGAATCTTCCCAGAGATGAGAAGACAAATCAACTAATAGATATGGGCAAAATAGTTAAGGTTGCTGCAGGCACAGACCATGTCTTAGTTCTAAATGAAGATGGACAAGTATTTGCCTGGGGCAACAATAGACAAGGCCAAACTAGGATTCCTTATGAAGTGGAATTCGTAGATATAAAGGATATATATGCTGGATATCAGCTTTCTATTATCGTTACGGAAGACGGTAGGACTATTCACTTTGGTAGTACAATGATTAATGACTATGATGAATTCCATCAATATCAAGGGCAAATAGATAAAATTACAATGACTCAGGACGCTGTTATCGGTTTAACCTATGATGGTGAAGTGGTTTATTTAGGCTCTAAAGTAAATGCTTATTCAAATATACCTGAGAATATGGGTAGAGTAATAGATATTGCCTCAACTGCATCTACTGTAGCTGCAGTAAATGATGAAGGTAAAGTCTTTGTTTGGGGTAATGTGACAGCTTCTAAGGGAGAAGGTAACGTACCTGAAACTGATTCTAAAATCGTCTCAATCCAGGGGGGCAGGTTCCACTACACAGCCCTTACAGAGGATGGAAAGGTACTGGCCTGGGGAGCCAATTACTATAACCAAATAAATGTCCCTGAAAAACTTAATAATACTACTGTAAAACAGTTATTTACAGGTTCATACCAGAATTACGCAGTGACAGAAGATAATGAATTATATACTTGGGGCTTAAAAGGTTACCTAATGGGTACCGATGATCTTGGTAGAGATATATTCACTAGGCTATTAAATGGTGGAAGGATGACTATGACAATTGGAGCAGTTGCAGTAATTATCTCTACAATTATTGGTATCATAATAGGATCCCTTTCAGGATTTTTCGGTGGAAAGCTAGACTTGGTATTGCAAAGGATTTCAGAGGTTGTAAGTTCTTTGCCATTTTTACCATTTGCCATGATTTTATCATCTATAATCGGCAATTCATTGGACTCTAACCAAAGGATAGTATTAATTATGGTAATCTTAGGGCTATTATCATGGCCAGGGTTACAAAGATTAGTTCGTGCCCAAGTCCTTTCCGTTAGAGAACAGGAATACGTTATAGCTGCAAGATCTCTAGGTATTAAACGGTCAGCTATCATATTTAAACATATACTACCAAACATAGTATCAATAATACTTGTTTCAGCAACACTGTCCTTTGCTACAAGTATGTTGATAGAATCAAGTTTATCCTACTTAGGCTTTGGTGTTCAGGCACCTCATCCTACCTGGGGTAATATGCTGTACGGTGCAAACAATAGTATTGTTATACAAAATTACTGGTGGAGATGGGTATTTCCGTCTATTGCCTTAGGAGTATGCGTAATCTGCATAAACGTAATTGGCGATGGTCTGAGAGATGCTGTTGACCCGAAATCTCATGAACGTTAGGAGGAAAATTAGATGGCACTATTAGAAGTTAAAAATTTGCATACTTATTTTGAAACAAGACGAGGTACCGTTAAAGCTGTCAATGACGTCTCCTATTCAGTAGAAGCTGGTAAAACCCTTGGTATAGTGGGAGAAAGCGGTAGTGGAAAGTCTGTTTCAGCAATGAGTATTATAAAATTATTAGATGGAAATGGATATATACACGATGGTGAAATTATTTTTGACGGTAAAGATCTGGTCAATATGTCTATAAAAGAAATGTCACAAATAAGAGGCAATGATATATCTGTCATATTCCAGGAACCAATGACTTCATTGAACCCTGTTTTTACAATAGAAAGACAATTATCAGAACCCTTTATGATCCACCAAGGTTTAAGTAAAAAAGAAGCTAGGGAAAAATCTGTAGAAATGCTGGAAAAGGTAAAGATACCAAATCCAGAAGCTGTTGTAAAGCAGTATCCATTCCAGTTATCTGGAGGTATGAGACAGCGTGTTATGATAGCCATGGCCCTTGCCTGCGTGCCTAAGCTATTAATAGCAGATGAGCCAACAACAGCCTTGGACGTTACCATTCAAGCTCAAATCTTGAAGCTTATGAATGAGTTAAAGGAAGAAATCGGAACATCCATTTTGTTTATTACCCATGATTTAGGTGTAATTAATGAAATGGCTGATGATGTTGCGGTTATGTATTGTGGTCAGGTAGTAGAAAAAGCTCCAGTAAGGACTATTTTTGGGGAAAACAGTGTTTATTCACATCCCTATACTGAAGGGTTAATGTATTCAATCCCAAGACTAGATACACCACCTGGAGTCCGTTTAGAGCCAATACCTGGAGCGGTTCCACATCCATTAAACTTACCAGTAGGGTGTAAATTTGCTCCAAG
>JAAYHU010000051.1 GCA_012735245.1 Tissierellia bacterium | reverse complement strand
TGAGTCTTATATATAGAGGAGGTGATTAAGTGACAGACCTGGAAGAATTATATAAGATGTATTTCAGGGATGTATATCTTTACATAAAGTCCTTATCGGGAAATGCCCATATAGCTGAAGATATAACTTCTGAAACCTTCATAAAGGCTATTAAGTCCATAGGGTCATTTAAGGGGGATTGTGATATTCGGATTTGGCTATGTCAAATTGCCAAGAATACCTACTTTTCCTATTTAAGAAAAAACAAAAGACTAGAATTTATAGATATGGTGGAGGAAAGGCAAAAAGATATTAATATAGAACAGGAGTTGACTTCAAAAGAGGATGCTATGAAAATTCACCAAATACTACATGGCCTTAAAGAACCCTATAAGGAGGTATTTACCCTTAGGGTCTTTGCAGAGTTGAGTTTCAAAGAAATTGGCAGTATCTTTGGGAAAACTGAAAACTGGGCATGTGTCACTTATCACCGAGCTAGAAAGAAAATTCAGGAGGAAATGGAGGGGTTTCAGTGAAGGTAACCTGTGATGTAATCAAGGACTTGTTGCCCTTATATTTAGAGGACTTAGCCAGTGAAGATAGTCGGAAACTTATAGAAGGCCATATTGAGACCTGTACAAATTGTAAAGTTGAATTGGAATCTATGAAGGAGTTTAAGGAAATCCCAATGGATACAAATATAGGGCCCTTAAAGAAAATAGAAAGGAAACTACTTAGGGATAAGGTTCAAACCATTGTGTTTACTGGCCTATTGGTCTTGGCCTTTGCTATCCTAGGCATGGCTTATATAACTGCACCAGAATACTTGCCTTATTCAGAAGATATAATGTCTATAAAAGGCTACGAGGATGGAAAGGTTATCATTACCTTTAGGGAAGAAGTGGCTGGATATGATATTAATAGGTATGGGGATTCCTATTCATTGACTGCATGGTCTTCCCTATGGAATAAGTATATTCAAAAGAATGATAAAAGGAGCATTGTATTAAATCCAGAGGGGGAAGAAGTCAAGTCCATTTACTACTATACTACAGATGGGGAAGAGGATATACTGATTTATGGAATTGACCCAAACCCTGGTGGTGGTCAAAGGACTTTGCCAAGGCTAGTCCTGGGATATTATCTCATTTTATCCATCTTATTGACTGTTTTAAGTGGGTTTTTCCTTTCTATGTTTAGAAAAAATGAGAGGATTAGAAACATATTGGAGAAGGTCTTCCTTCTACCCCTATCCTATAGTATAAGCCATGTCTTTATTAAAGGCTTTACAGGGGTATCCTATTCAGCCCAAAGGGACCTTTCTGGGATCTTGCTTTTGATTATTCCAATTTACTCCTTATTAATTATAGGCATAAGGGTATATAAAAGGTACAGGGTAAATAGAAAACAAAAAATCTGATGGTTTTCCATCAGATTTTCATTTCCTTCAATATTCTTAAATAGTGATTTGCCTCCCTGAGGACATGGTCTGCCAAGAGCGGAGGGATAATAGATTTTATTTCACAGTCTAAGAGGCCTTCAGTGGCTGTTTTTTTGAAATCCCTGATTTCTTCCGTTGCAGCCTTGCTTTTTTCTATTAGTTTTTTTTCATGGCATTCAATAGATTCTTCTACTAGTTTTTCAAATTTCTTAGCAAAGTCTTCAGCCTTTTTCTTTAAATCCTTTTCTGTAGGATCTAACATTCCATCAATAAATTGGGCATGATCTTCCATTATATGGTTCCAGAATCTCAATTCATCACATAGGTCCATCTTAGGTAGGGTCTTGTTAACCAGGGATTCTAGATGGCTGCGGTATAGTTCTGCTTCATGTACTAAATGGTCTAGCATGTCAGGGTAGATATTCATAAAGATACTACAATCTGTAAATAATTCTAAGAGTTTCTTTTTAAACTCAATTACTTCATCCAGGAGGTTTAAGGACCTGCAGTTTATATCATGGACCTTCATCTCTAGCCACTGGGTATATTCAAAGTTGGGGTTTGATTTCAATTCATATTCTGCTTCTGTAATATTGGTATTTATAGAGGCCCCTGTTAATTTAGATGTTACCTTTTCAGCTTTTAAGGTGTAATTTGTCACAAGTTCCTTAGATTTAAGTACGCTTTCTCTAAGAGCACAGTTTGCGAATACTACAGTTTCACCTAATAAGTCTTTAAAGGACTTTTTCAAAATATCAGCTTCTCTAATATAAGAATCATCAACTGGCTGAAGGTTTGTTTCAATAAAAAACAGGTGCTCCTTCATAATCCTTTGGAAAAATAGATTAAGTTCTAGTGAAGTTTGGATAAATGCTTTTCTGGATAACAAAAAAATCCCCCCTCATAAATACTATTACTCAATACATAATATTATGAAGGGAAGATTATGTGATTAATTTAATCTTTCATTAAGTTTGTTTTTTATATAGTCATCAACTATATAATCATTATCCTCTAGGTCTTTCATAAATGACCTAATAATATTAGCAAAATTTGTGTAGTGATATTTCTCCTCTGCTTTTTCAAATTCTAGGAGGATTTCCTCTTTCATTTTTAAGGTATTTCTGTCATAATTGGGGTCGTGCAAATCCCCGAAGAAATAGGTATTTATATATCTTGTATATATTTCCTTTATTTGTGGCAGCAGTTCAGAATAGGGATAAACAAACTTAAAGCTTTCTACTTGTAATATTCTTTCAACTAACTTTTCCATGGATATCATAAGACTTCCATCAATCATAAAGGGTTCATTGGTGTCTAGGGCTAATACTTTTAAATAATCTTTATATTCATTTGTTAAGCTTTCACCCAATAGGTTTACAAATTTTTGATAATCTATCAAATAATAGTACATGCCTTCAGAAGTGGCCAATTTATATCCTAAGTTTATATTTTCAATCAAGTGTTCCTTTAATTCAGCCTCGTCCTTTAGGGTTCTTTCCCTATTAAGGTATTCTAAACTATTTAGTTTTTCCATAGAAAGGCCGTATTTTCTAAACAAGTGGTCAAAGTTTTCTCCCTCTTGATATTTAATGAAAAGATCATTTATTTCAATGCCTTTGTTGAAGGAGATTTCATCTAATTTTTTTATATATTCCTTTAAAAGTTCCGAATTTTCATACTTAGACAATTGACTCTTATTTTCTATAATAAATTTTAATGCTTCATTGAGATTATCTTCTATTAAGTTTTTTCCTTCACTGAATAGGTCTTCATTGGTGATAATTTCTGAAAAACCTTCTCTTTCAACCTGTACTAGGATTCCATTGTCCTTTCCATCCCACTTGTACCAGAGGGTCATCTTAGGTGCATCTTCTATATTTGTATTTTCAGTTTCTGGATCTATAGTATATATGCTAAACTCCAAGATACCGTCATTATCTATATCCTTAATTTCATTTTTAGCAAATGTGGATATTAGAGAAATTTTATTTTCATTGAAAATACTTTTTAGCTTATTATCTTCTAAGATAAAACCATAGGTTATGCCAGAATGGGCTCCGACCTTATTGTTTAATAGGATGCCACTGGTGTTTTCTGCAATTTTTCCAATTTCTATTTGATAATTGGTATTATCGTAATTCATGGGAACCTTATCTAATAATACATATTTTTCTCCATTGAATTTATAGACTTCCAAGGCTCCTTCATCTTCCTTGTTATTTGGGTCCCTCTCTTTAAAGACTACTAGCTCTGGAATATTGTCATCATCTAAGTTGCCTATGGCATAGTGGGGAGGTGATGCCTCCTTGTTTACGACTAGGTCCTTTCCCAATTTATTCATATATTCTATATATAATTCATCTTTAAGGAAATTATAATTATCCCCCTTAGATAAGATAATCTCTTTAATGGACTGCTCCTGAGACAGAACTTCAGGTAGGCTTTCTTTTTTGGAACAACCTAAGGTTAATATAAGTAGTAATATGGTTATAAGTATGAATTTAAATGATTTTCTTACCATAAATAATCTCCTTTCTCTTGACTATATTATACAACGAAATAGGTAACCATGTGTAACAAAGAAGTTACAATAAATTCACATTTATATTAAGAAAATATAATTTATCAGAAAAGGGATATTATTCAAATCTAAATAGGATAAAATAGTGATTGTGAATGTTTTAATTAACTTTTAGAGGGGTAAACTAATAGTGGAATAAAAAGTAAAAGGAGGAAGATGATGTGAGTCAATATCATGAACCGGTGGAGAAGCTAGATGAAAAAACCATGAACATTTCAAGGGCACTTAACAGCCTAAAGGAGGAAATTGAGGCTGTTGACTGGTACAACCAAAGAGTAACCTCATCTAATGATCCTGAGCTTAGGGAGATTATGGCACATAACAGGGATGAGGAAATAGAACATGCCTGCATGCTCATTGAATGGCTGAGAAGAAATATGGACAAATGGGATGAAGAGCTCAGGACCTACTTATTTACTGATGGACCTATTTCTCACCTAGAGGAAAAGGTTACTGAAATAATGAATGATTCATCAAGTTTAAATATTGGAGATTTAAAATAGGAGGGAGAATATGTTATATAGAGACTTAGCCCCAGTTTCAGCCAGTGCTTGGGAAGAAATAGAAGAAAGGGCAAAGGAAGTACTGAAATCCTATTTATCTGCTAGAAGAGTAGTTAAGGTTAATGGACCAAAGGGCTGGGATTTCAACGTAATTACTGAAGGTAGATTAGGGCCAATAAAGAATAAGGGGAATGTAGGATTTAGCAATTATGATGTTTTACCCTTAACAGAAGCCAGAATTGAATTTGAAATGAATAGGTGGGAATTGGACAATATCGAAAGAGGAGCCAAGGATGTAGACTATGAACCATTGGAAAATGCTGTAAAGGAAATTGCATTATTTGAAGAAAATGCCATATATAATGGCTTAGAAGAAGGCCTTATAAAAGGTATTGATAATGTGGTTCAAATAGATCCCATCCCCTTAGGCAATGACCCTACTACTATTATGGAAGCTATAACTAAGGGATTAATTCTTCTAAAGGAAAACTATCAAGGAGGCCCCTTTAGCCTAGTAGTCAATGAAGAAGCCTATAAGAGAATTTTATCTAAGGAAACATCCTACCCGCTGGATGAAAGAATTGAAAAGCTAATTGGAGGAAAAATAGTCTATAGCCATGTGGTAAATGGTGCCTACTTACTTCCCTACAACCATGATGATTTAGAGCTTACTTTAGGAAGGGATTTTTCCATCGGCTACCAGTATCATACAAATGAAAAGGTCAGATTCTTTATTACTGAATCCTTTACCTTTAGGGTTTTAGATCCCACATTGATAGTGAAGTTTACTCTATAGAAAAAGAAAGCTTGACTTATTTAATGGTCACTGTTAATATGAAAGTGACACAAATAAATAGTTTTGAATAAAAAACTCATATAAGTCCCATAATATGGTTGGGGCGTATCTACTAAATGACCGGAAATCATTTAACTATGAGTGAAAGTGTACCTAGGGATCCGAGGAAAATCCTGCAGGACCGAGCGGTACAGATACTTTATGTATTTTTTGATACATAAAGTATTACACCGAAGGGATAAAAGCCCAGTCGGGTAGGTTTCGCTTTGCCTACCCAACTGGGCTTAATTTAACTTTTTGAGGAGGGTTAATGTGAATTTTAAAAGGGTCTTCATAGAGAAGAAGGAAGAGCACAATGGTGAAGGAAAAAGCTTACTAAAAGAGTTTAGGGATTACTTAGGTATAGATAGGTTAACAAGGGTAAGGGTTGTAAATGTCTATGATTTAATCAATACAACAGAGGAAGAAAAGGAAAGGATAGTTGAAGAAATCCTCTTTGAAGAGGCCTTAGATAATTTATATGAAAACAAGCTTCCACTTAGGGAAAATGAAAAGCTATTTAGGGTTGAATACCATAAGGGCCAATATAATCAAAGAGAAGATGCTGCAAATCAATTAATTAGGATTTTAACTAATAAAGAGGATATTTTGGTCCAGAATTCAAAAGTTATAATTTTAGAAAATATTACAGATGAAGATTTAGAAAAGATAAAAGATTATTATATTAATCCAATTGAAATGAAGGAAGTACCCTTAGACAGTTTTGAATTCATCAAAGAAGAGGATGCAAGAGAGGATATAGAAATAATAGATGGCTTTATTGATTTCAGCGAAGAGGAATTAAACAGCTTTAAATCCCAATATGGAATAGTCTTGGGCCTAGATGATTTAAAGTTCTGCCAAGAATATTTTAAAAATGACGAAAAAAGAAATCCTACCATTACTGAATTAAGGCTAATAGATACCTACTGGTCAGACCACTGCAGGCATACTACTTTTATGACAGAGATAACAGACATAGGCATAGAGGAAGGAAAGTATAAAGAGATATTCCAAAAAGCCACAGATGAATATATAAGGTCTAGGGAATATGTTTATGAAAACAGGGAAAAGCCAATTTCCTTAATGGACTTAGCCACAATAAATATGAAGGAAGTAAAGAAAAAGGGCCTATTGGAGGACAAGGAAGAAACGGACGAAGTAAATGCGTGCAGCATAGAAATAGATGTGGACATAGATGGCAAAAATGAAAAGTGGTTATTGATGTTTAAAAATGAAACCCACAATCATCCTACGGAAATGGAACCCTTTGGCGGTGCTTCCACTTGCCTAGGAGGAGCCATTAGGGATCCATTATCTGGAAGGGCCTATGTATATCAGGCCATGAGGATTACAGGGGCAAAGGACCCAAGGCAAAAATATGAAGATACCCTGCCTGGCAAATTGCCTCAACGAAAGATTACTAAGCTGGCTAAGGAAGGGTACAGTTCCTATGGATATGAAATAGGGGCTGCAACAGGTTATCTAAGGGAAATTTATGATGAAGGATATGTGGCAAAGAGGATGGAATTAGGCGCCTTGGTAGCAGCAGCCCCAAAGGAAGCAGTATATAGAGGCAAGGCAGAGCCTGGAGATTTGGTTATTTTAGTAGGTGGGAGAACAGGAAGGGATGGCTTAGGTGGTGCAGTAGGTTCATCTAAGGAACATACTGAAGAATCATTGCACACATCTGCAGCAGAAGTCCAAAAAGGAAATCCTGCCATTGAGAGAAAAATAGTCCGCCTCTTTAGAAAGCCAGAAGTTTCCAAGATGATAAAGAAATGTAATGACTTTGGCGCTGGTGGAGTATCCGTTGCCATTGGAGAATTGGCAGATGGCCTATTTATCGACTTAGACAAGGTTCCTTTAAAATATCCAGGACTTGATGGTACAGAAATAGCCTTATCTGAGTCTCAAGAGAGGATGGCGGTAGTCATAGATCCCAAGGATTTAGATAGATTCTTATCCTATGCTAAGGATGAAGATGTGGAAGCCACAGTAGTTGCTAAGGTGACGGAAGAAAGAAAGCTAAAAATGGTATGGAAGGGCAGTACTATAGTTAATATTAAAAGGGACTTTCTGGATACCAATGGTATAAGGAAAAAGTCTAAGGTAAATATAGTTGAACCTTCGTCAAATGCATATTTGGAACAAATACCATCTAGGGTTAAAGGAAAAAATATAAAGGACGCCTTTATTGAAAACCTAAGGGATATAAATATAGCCAGCCAAAAAGGCTTAATAGAAGGCTTTGACCATAGCGTTGGAGCAGGTACAGTTTTAATGCCCCTTGGTGGCAAATATAAGCTGACACCTGCAGAAGGTATGGCAGCTAAGATTCCTGTACTAGAAGGAAAAACTAATACCTGTTCTTTGATGACCTATGGATTTGAGCCTAAGCTTTCAAAATGGTCCCCCTTCCATGGCGGCTACTATGCAGTTATAGAATCCATAGCTAAAATAGTAGCCATGGGTGGTGATTACAAGAAGATTAGATTGACTTTCCAAGAGTATTTTGAAAGGCTGGGTCAAGATGAAAACAAATGGGGTAAACCCTTTGCAGCCTTATTGGGAGCCTTTTTAGTACAAAAGAACCTAGATATTCCAAGTATAGGCGGTAAGGATAGTATGAGTGGAACCTTCGAAGATATTGATGTTCCGCCAACCCTGGTAAGTTTTGCTGTTACTACTGATAAGGTACAAAATATCATATCACCTGAATTTAAAAAGCCTAATTCCACTGTAGCCTTAATTAGGCTGGACATAGATGAAAAGGGAATGGTGGATTTTGAGCAGCTGAAGTCCAACTATTCCTTAATAAAAGAATTGGTAGATGAGGGTGAGATAATATCAGCTATTACAGTAAAATATGGGGGAATAGGAAGGGCCATTGCTGAAATGGCCATGGGGAACAAGATAGGTTTTAAATTCAAGGAAATTGACAAGGAAGACTTGTTTAAGCCATTACCAGGCTCCATAATAGTAGAGTTTAACGGTAAAATGCCAAACGTACTAAGGGAGGCATATTCAAACTCAGTAATTGAACTGGGAAGGACAATGGATAAAGAGGAAATACTAATAGATGGTGAAAGTATAGGCTTAGATGATTTAATTGAGGCCTATGTAAAGCCCTTAGATGAGGTTTTTCCAGTGTATAAGGCCAGGGATAATATTGAAAATATTAATTACACTAAGGGAAGTAGGATTATAAGGAAAGGAAAAATAACAAGGCCAAGGGTTTTAATTCCAATATTTACAGGCACCCATGGTGAATATACTATGGAACAGGCCTTTAGGAAAGCTGGGGCCAATGTGGAAACCTTTGTATTTAAAACCCTATCCCTAAGGGATATGGAAGATTCATATAAGGTCCTGGCTAAGAAAATAAAGGAATGTCAAATACTAGGCCTGGCCAATGGTGCCTTATTAGGAGATGAACCTGAAGCAGGAGGAAAACTGCTGAAGTTAATATTTAACAACCCATATGTAAAGGAAGCCTTAGATAACCATCTAAATAATGAAGATGGATTAATCTTGGGAATTGGAGCAGGATTTACAGCCTTGATTAAACTAGGACTTATTAGTCCAGCCGTATATATGGCAGGTAATGACAGTGGAGACTTTATATCCACCATAGTAAATGTAAGGGTTAGCTCAAATCTGTCTCCTTGGTTTTCAGGGATGAAGGTAGGAGATGTGTATTCGGTACCAGTGGCTACGAAGGAAGGCAGAATCCTTTTGGATAAGTTATTGGATAATGGACAAATAGCTAGCCAATTTGTTGATGAAAATCCAACGGGTTCAGCCTTTGGAATAGAAGCTATGACTAGCTTAGACGGCAGGGTCCTAGGTACCATCTCATCAATTGATAGGGTTGGAGAAGACCTATACAAAAATGTAGATATTTTAGGCCAACATAAGATCTTTGAATCAGGAATAAAATACTTTGATTAGGGGGAAGTGAAATGAAGGTAAGCATTGTAATGGGAAGTATATCGGATAAGAGTATAGCTGAAAAGGCTGCAAGCATATTGGATAAGTTTGAAGTTGAATATGAAATGAGGGTAATATCGGCCCATAGGACCCCATATAAGGCCATAGAATATGCAGAAAAAGCAGAGGAAAATGGCATTGAAGTGATTATTGCCATAGCAGGCAAGGCAGCCCATTTGGCAGGAGTATTGGCAGGAGTTACTCCAGTTCCAGTAATAGGAATTCCTGCAAAGTCCTCCACAATGGATGGGCTAGACTCCCTTCTTTCTGTAGTACAAATGCCTAAGGGGGTTCCTGTGGCTACAGTGGCCATAGATGGTGGAGAAAATGGAGGGCTGTTGGCCGTACAGATCCTTTCTGTAAAGTATCCTGCATTAAGGGAAAAGTTTAAGGAGTATAAGGAGGAAATGGCTAGGGAAGTAGAAAAAACGGATAAAGCCCTGGTAGATAGCAGAAAATAGAAAGAAGGTGTAATTTTGAGTGGAGTTGTAGGTATATACAGCAAGTCCCGAAACCATGTATCAAAGGTAATCTACTATGGACTATATGCCCTGCAACATAGGGGGCAAGTAAGTACAGGTATTGCAGTAAATAACAATGGGTTTATAGACTATTTCAAGGACCGGGGCTTAGTCCATGAAGTGTTTCCAAAGGAAACCATGGAGAGGCTTAGGGGAAATATAGCAGTAGGCCATGTAAGATATGCAACTACTGGTGAGCCTACTATAGCCAATGCTCAACCCCTGGTTGTAGGATACAAAAGAGGAGCCCTGGCCCTAGCCCATGATGGGGCAGTAGTAAACTTCAAGAGTTTAAGGGATAAATTGGAGGATGATGGGGTCATATTCCAAACAGAGCTAGACACTGAAGTTATAGCTAATTTAATAGCCAGAAATCACAAAAACGATATTGAAGATGCCATAGTTAGGACCTTAAATGATATAAAAGGGACCTATGGACTTATTATGATGACAACTGATGCCCTAATTGGAGCAAGGGACCCCTTCGGAGTGAAACCCCTTTCCTTGGGAAAATTTGGAGAAGATTATATTTTGGCTTCAGAAACCTGTGCCTTTGATACTATAGGGGCTGATTTCATTAGGGATATAGAACCTGGAGAGATTATATTTATTAACGATGAAGGAATAAAATCCATAAAAAAGGAAAAGGCAGATAAAAGACTTTGCTTATTTGAAATAATTTACTTTGCAAGGCCTGATAGTAGATTAGACAATAAAAGCATTTATTTGTCAAGGATAGAAGCAGGTAAGCAATTGGCAAGGGAAGCCTATGTAGATGGAGATATAGTAATAGGGGCTCCTGATTCTGGAACAATACCAGCCATAGGATATGCAGAAGAGTCTAAGATCCCCTATGCAGAAGGCTTGATTAAAAACAGATATGTGGGAAGGACTTTCATAGAGCCAACTCAGGAGCTGAGGGAACAGGGAGTTAGGATTAAGCTAAATGTACTGAAGGAAAATGTGGCAGGTAAAAGGGTAATATTGGTAGATGATTCCATAGTAAGGGGAACAACTATTAAAAGGACTATTGAAATGATTAGAAATGCAGGTGCAAAGGAGATCCATGTAAGAATTGCTTCACCTCCAGTACTACATTCTTGCCATTTAGGCATGGATACACCTACTAGAAAGAACTTGATAGCAGCTCAAATGGAAGTGGAGGAAATTAGGGAATTAATCAAAGCTGATTCCCTAGTATATTTGTCCTTAGACGGACTCCTAAAGGCAGCAGGAGGCAGTAATTTCTGCACAGGATGTCTAAACGGGCATTATCCCATTAGTAGAAGAATTTAATCCAATTGACAATGTTTGACAATAACATTCTCAACTGTCCGCTGGAAAGCATTGTCAATTGTCAACTGTCAATTCTCAATTGAAATATAAGGAGGGATAAAGTTGAGTTTAACTTATAAGGATGCAGGTGTAGATAAGGAAGCGGGATACAGGGAAGTCCAATTGATAAAAGGGATGATAAAGAAGACTTATATTCCGGGAGTTCTATCAGATATAGGGGGGTTTGCAGGCCTTTTTCAACTGGATGCAAAAGCCTATGAAGAACCAGTCCTAGTATCAGGAACAGATGGGGTAGGTACAAAACTAAGGATAGCTTTCATGATGGATAAGCACGATACCATAGGAGAAGACTGTGTAGCCATGTGTGCCAATGACATCCTCTGCCAAGGGGCAAAGCCCATATTTTTCTTAGACTATATTGCCACAGGAAAGCTTATACCTGAAAAGATGGCCAGCATAGTAGAGGGGGTGTCCAATGGATGTATCAAGGCTGGATGCGCCTTAATTGGCGGTGAAACTGCAGAAATGCCAGGTTTCTACAAAGAGGATGAGTACGATATTGCTGGTTTTTGTGTAGGTGTAGTAGATAAGAAAAAAATAATAGATGGTTCAAAAATAGTTGAAGGAGATTATATCATAGGCCTGCCTTCCAGCGGAGTCCACAGCAACGGCTTTTCTCTGGTTAGAAAGATAGTATTTGAGAAACAAAAAATGGATGTCAATGATTATATTGATGAGCTGGGCATGACTATAGGAGAAGAACTCCTAAGGCCTACAAGAATATATACAAAGCCAGTATATGACTTAATAGAAAAGTTCAATATTAAAGGCCTAAGCCATATAACCGGCGGAGGTTTTTACGAAAATATACCTAGAGTATTGCCTGAAGGTTTAACAGCCCATATAGATATTTCAAAAATAAAAACACCAACTATTTTTAAACTCCTGCAAGAATGGGGTAACATTGAAACCAATGAAATGTACGGTACCTTCAATATGGGCATAGGCATGGTTATGGTAGTAGATGAAAAGGAATTGGCTAAGATTACAAACTATTTAGTAGAAATAGGTGAAGAATTTACCATCCTTGGAGAAATAAAAAAGGGAAATGAAGGAGTAATCCTATGGAACCTACAAGAATAGGTGTATTGATTTCTGGTGGAGGGACAAATCTACAGGCTATAATCGACAATATAAAAAATGGCAACATTAATGGAAGGATAGAATTGATAATTTCCAATAAAAAGGATGCCTATGGGCTGATTAGGGGAAAAAAGGCAAATATAGATACTTTATACTTAGATAGAAAACAATTTAATAGTGAAGAAGAATATAATTTAGAACTAATAAAAAAATTTAAGGAGAAAAATGTAGATTTAGTAGTCTTAGCAGGCTATTTAAGAGTACTGTCTAAGGATTTCATTGAAGCATTTAGAGGAAGAATAATAAATATCCATCCCTCCTTAATACCTAGTTTTTGTGGAAAAGGCTTTTATGGAGAAAAGGTCCATAAGGCAGTCTTAGACTATGGGGTGAAGATAACGGGAGCTACAGTCCATTTTGTAGATGAGGGGACAGACACAGGCCCCATTATATTGCAGGAGGCAGTGGAAGTTGAAGATACCGACACCTTAGAGACCTTGAAGGAAAAGGTCTTAAGGGTAGAACATAAAATCCTGGTACAAGCAGTTAAGCTTTACTGCCAAAACAGGTTATCTATTGAGGGAAGAAAAGTCATAATAAAATAGGAGTGATATAGTGAAAAGGGCATTGATAAGCGTTTTTCATAAGGAAGGGATAGTAGAATTTGCTAAGGAGCTAAAGAAATTAGGCTGGGAAATAATTTCAACAGGAGGCACATCTAAAATTCTAAAGGAAGCAGGCATAGAAATAGTAGAAGTGGAGGATGTTACCAACTTCCCAGAAATACTTGATGGTAGGGTAAAGACCCTAAACCCATATATCCACGGTGGCTTATTATTTAAAAGGGATAATCCAACCCACGTAAAAACGGTAGAGGATATGAAAATAAAGCCCATTGACATGGTGGTAAACAACCTTTATCCCTTTGAAGAAACTATAAAAAGGCCCGGTGTAAGCCATGAAGAAATAATGGAAAACATAGATATAGGCGGTCCATCTATGATTAGGGCTGCTGCTAAAAATTATGAGTTTGTTACAGTAATAGTGGACCCAAAGGATTATGAAATAGTATTAAAGGAGCTAAGGGAAAAGGGAGAAACTAAGCTAGAAACTAGAAGATACCTTGCAAGGAAGGTTTTCAATTATACAGCCTATTATGACAGCTTAATATCTAATTACTTCAATGATCTGGAAGGGGTAGTATTTCCAGAGAAATTGACCTTAGCATACAAGTCTAAGGAAAAACTAAGGTATGGAGAAAATCCCCATCAAGGAGCTGCATTCTATAAAGAAGTGGGTAAAAAGGCAGGCACCCTGGCAGGGGCAGTTCAACTTCATGGCAAGGAACTTTCTTTCAACAATATCAATGATGCCAATGGCTGCATCGAAATCTTGAAAGAATTTGAGGAACCTACTGTAGTAGCAGTCAAGCATACTAATCCCTGCGGCATTGGAAGTGGAAGAAATTTACTAGAGGCCTATAATAAGGCCTATGAATGTGACAAGGTATCTATTTTTGGCGGTATAATAGCAGCCAATAGGGAAGTAGATAAGGATGTGGCAGAAAAGATAAATGAAATATTTATAGAAATAGTAATTGCTCCTTCCTTCACTGAGGAAGCACTAAAGATACTTACCCAAAAGAAGAATATTAGGATTTTAAAATTAGAAAATATAATGGATAGGGAGTATAAGGAGCTAGATATGAAGAAAGTACTAGGGGGACTTTTACTTCAAACTAGGGATTCACTTCTGCTAAAGGATGATTTTCAAGTAGTAACCAACAGGAAGCCTACAGAAAAGGAAATGGAAGATTTACTATTTGCCTGGAAGGCAGTTAAAAATGTGAAATCCAATGGAGTAGTCATAGCAAAGGATAAGGGGACCATAGGTATAGGCCTAGGAGAAGTAAATAGGGTATGGGCAGTGGAAAATGCCATAAACAGGGCAGGAGACAAGGTAAAAGGAGCAGTTCTTGCCTCAGATGGTTTCTTCCCCTTTACCGATTCCATAGAGCTTCTGGCTAAGGCAGGAGTTACAGCCATAATTCAACCAGGAGGTTCTGTAAGGGATGAAGAAGTTATAGAAGAAGCAGATAAAAACAATATGGCTATGATATTTACAGGAATTAGGCATTTCAAGCATTAAGGTCTGGAGGGATAAGATGAAGGTCTTAGTAATAGGTAGTGGTGGTAGGGAGCATGCTTTATGCTGGAAGATAAATAAAAGCCCTAGGGTAAGCAAAATCTACTGTGCTCCTGGAAATGGCGGAACAGGGGAAATAGCAGAAAATATAGATATAGGGGTAGAGGAAATCGATAAATTATTGGATTTTGCTTTGAAAAATAATATAGACTTAACTGTAGTTGGGCCAGAGCTACCCTTGGCCTTAGGCATAGTTGATAAGTTCCAAGAAAAGGGTTTAAAAATCTTCGGAGTTAATAAGGCATGTGCAAAACTAGAGAGCAGCAAAGACTTTTCCAAAAAGTTTATGGAAAAATATAATATACCTACAGCAAAATATAAGACTTATACAGATTTAAATGAGGCCATGGAAGGATTAAAGGATTTTTCCTATCCCCTAGTCATCAAGGCCGATGGCCTGTGTGCTGGCAAGGGAGTAACCATATGCAATAATAAGGATGAGGCTGTAGATACATTGAAAGATATATTGGAAAAAAAGGTCTTCGGACAAGAAGGTGATAAGGTAGTCATTGAAGAATTCCTAGATGGTATAGAAGCCTCTCTTCTTTGTTTCGTAACTAGGGATAAAATAATTCCCATGGAATCAGCAAAGGATTATAAAAAGATATTCGACAATGACTTAGGGCCAAATACGGGAGGGGTGGGATGTTTTTCCCCAAGCCCACTTTTCACAGAGGAGTTAAAAGTAAGAATAGAAAGGGATATATTGGAAAAGGTAAAATATGGCCTAAGTAAAGAAGGGATGGATTTTAGAGGAATCCTATTCATTGGCCTAATGATTGTAGATGGAGAACCTAAGGTACTAGAATTTAATGTCCGATTTGGAGATCCAGAAACGGAAGTACTAATGCCTAGATTAGATGTAGACATTGTAGATTTATTTATAAAGACTATAGACGGTTCCTTAACCGAAGGAGATTTAAAATGGAAAGAAGAATCCAGCCTAACAGTAATCATTACATCTAAGGGCTATCCTGGCCAATATGAAAAGGGCCTTGAAATAACAGGTATAGAAAAATTAGATAAAGATATTATTCTTTTTCACAATGGAACAAAATATGAAGGAAACAAATTGCTTACCAATGGAGGAAGGGTATTGTCCCTTACAGCCTTAGGTTCAAACCTTGAAGAAGCTAGAAATAAGGTATATTCAAATATAGATAAGATTAATTTTAAGGACATGTATTACAGAAAAGATATAGGAAAATTGATATAATAATTTAAAAAGTGTGGAGCAGGATAAAACCTGCTTTTTTGTTGAAAAATATTTCCAAATACCTCAGCTTCTGTTATAATACAATAGAGTACTATAGATTTTAAATAACAAGTTTAATAAATTGCTGACAATCAGTGTTTTATAGGAAGATAAAGTATTATTAGGCAAAATATTTGATAAATAATAAAAAAGATTAAATATAAGATTATGGGTATATATAAAGTTGAGCATAATATTTCATATACATTAATCCAGTATAATAATTAATATATTTTTAATAAAGATTAGTATAATAAGAACAAGGGAGGAATCTAGATGAAAACAGACGTGCAAATCGCACAAGAAGCAAAAATGCTGCCAATTTCAGAGGTGGCTAGTAAGCTAGGAATTAGTGAAGACAAATTAATTCATTATGGGAAGTACAAAGCAAAAGTATCCCTAGACCTATTGGAAGAATTAAAGGATAAACCTGATGGAAAACTAGTTTTAGTTACTGCTATTAACCCAACTCCCGCAGGCGAAGGTAAGACTACTACCAATATAGGTTTGTCAATGGCTTTAAATAAAATTGGCAAGACTGCAATAACAGCTTTAAGAGAGCCATCCTTAGGGCCAAGTTTTGGAGTTAAAGGTGGAGCTGCTGGTGGTGGATATGCACAAGTAGTACCTATGGAAGACATAAACCTTCATTTTACAGGAGACTTCCATGCCATAACTACTGCTCATAACTTAATTGCAGCTTTGTTAGATAACCATATCCATAGGGGAAATGAATTAAATATTGACCCAAGAAGAATCGTTTGGAAAAGAGTACTAGATATGAATGACAGAGCCTTAAGAAATATAGTTATAGGCTTAGGTGGAAAATCTCAAGGAGTACCTAGAGAAGACGGATTTGACATAACAGTTGCATCTGAAATAATGGCTATTTTCTGCCTATCAAAGGATTTAGAAGACTTAAAAGAAAGAGTAGGAAATATAATCGTTGCATACACCTATGACGGCGAACCAGTATACGCTAAAGATTTGAATGCACAAGGTGCTGTAGCAGTACTTATGAAGGATGCAATCCATCCTAACCTTGTTCAAACTTTAGAAAATACTCCTGCCTTTATCCACGGTGGACCATTCGCTAATATTGCCCACGGATGTAACTCCATCTTAGCTACAAAGCTAGCCTTAAAATTAGCTGAATATACTGTTACAGAAGCAGGCTTTGGTGCAGACCTAGGTGCAGAGAAGTTCTTCGATATTAAATCAAGATTTGCAGGCCTTAAACCAGATGCTGCAGTAATAGTTGCTACAGTAAGAGCTCTAAAATACAATGGTGGAGTTAAGAAAGATGAATTAGGTAAAGAAAATCTAGATGCCTTAGCTAAGGGATTTGAAAACTTAGAAAAACATATTGAAAACGTTAATAAGTTTGGAGTTCCAGCTGTAGTGGCTATAAATAAATTCCCAACAGACACTGAAGCAGAATTAAATTATGTACTTGAAAGATGTAAAGCTTTAGGTGCAGAAGCTGTACTTTCTGAAGTATGGGCAAAGGGCGGCGAAGGTGGAATAGAGCTTGCAGAAGCTGTAGTTAGAGTATGTGAAACTAAGGAATCCAACTTTGCACCATTATATGATGTAGAAGAACCAATTAAGGATAAGATTGAAAAGATAGCAAAAGAAATCTACGGTGCAGATGGAGTAGAATATACTAAGGCTTGCGAAAAGCAAATAGCAGAACTAGAAAAGCTAGGTTTAGATAAGATGCCAATCTGTATGGCAAAGACCCAATACTCCTTATCAGATGATCCAAACCTATTAGGAAGACCTAAAGGATTTACAATTACTGTTAGAGAAATAAGGGTATCAAGAGGGGCAGGTTTCTTAGTTGCATTAACTGGAGACATAATGACAATGCCAGGATTACCAAAGGTTCCAGCTGCCAACAAAATAGACATATTACCAAGTGGAGAAATAGTAGGATTATTCTAGATAATAGCTGGGGTGAGCCCAGCTATTATTATCAAGAATTACTTGAATACACTAGCATAATAATGTAAGCAGAATAATGTAAAATTAATAGGAGGTTAAAATGGAATATAATTCAAAAATTAAGTCAAAAGCAGTTGATGAGTTTTTTGAGGCTGTTTTAGTTTTAGAGAACTTAGAGGAGTGTTATAGGTTTTTTGAGGATATTTGTACCATAAAAGAGATACAAGCCATAGCCCAAAGACTAGAAGTAGCTAAACTGCTTAAGGCTAACAAAACATATAATGAGATAGAAGAAGAAACAGGAGCCAGCACTGCAACTATAAGCAGGATTAATAGGGCATTAAATTATGGGGCAGATGGATATAACTTAGTCCTAAGAAAATTAGGTATAATAGAGTAATAGGGGACTCTAAGGTCCCTATTCCTGTATTAGGGAGGAATATTATGAAGCTAGATATGAAAAAAACTTTTATTTTAGGCCTAGGTTTTTTTGGGATAAACCTATTATGGCCAGTTTATAATGCCTTCGTTCCAATTATGTTGGAACAGTATACAAAAAAAGCGGCCCTTATAGGTTTGATAATAACCATAGACAACCTATTTGCAGTAGTCTTTCAACCCATTTTTGGTGCCATGAGTGATAGGACTAAAAGTAGATTTGGTAGAAGGATGCCTTACATATTAATTGGTATGCCTATTTCTGCAATTTTATTTTCCATAATACCTTATACCAATAGTTTGGCTACCTTAATGTTAACCATTATAATAATGAACTTTACCATGAGTGTTTATAGGGCCCCTACTGTAGCACTGATGCCAGATATTACACCAAGTCCTTTAAGGTCAAAGGCTAACGGAATTATAAATTTCATGGGTGGACTAGCGGCTGTCATTGCTTACCTATTTGGAGGTTTATTATATAAAACCAATCCTAGCTATCCCTTTCACCTATCCTCCATTGTCATGATAATTGCATTATTTATTCTCTTCATTTTTATTAAAGAAAATACCGACTACACAATAGAAAAGAAGATTAAGGAAAAAAATAGGGATGTGGGAAAAACTAGGAGTTTAATCTTTTTATTATTGGCTGTATTCTTTTGGTTTTCAGGATACAATGCAGTTGAAACATTCTTCTCACTTTATGCCCAATATGTGTTAAATATAGACCCATCTATGGCCAGCATTTTGCTATCTATTTTCTCAGCCTCATTTTTGGTATTTGCCATACCCTCAGGTTTTATTGGGACAAAATTTGGTAGGAGAAAGACTATTTTAATGGGAATCTTAGGGGTTGTTATAACTTTTTCACCTTTAATCTTTATCAAAACTGTCCCATTAATCTCGGTTCTATTTGTATTAGGAGGATTTTTTTGGGCCTTAATCAATATAAATTCCTATCCCATAGTGGTGGAAATTGCACCTAAGGATGGGGTTGGAACACATACAGGATATTATTATTTCTTCTCTGCAAGCTCTGCAGTACTAAGCCCTATCCTGTTTGGCTTTATTAAAGATTTAATAGGTAGCTACAGCATCCTATTCTTCTACTCTGTAATTTCATTTGTTATAGCCCTGTTCTGCATGAGCATTGTCAAGCATGGAGATGTAAATTACGATGGAGGCAAGGAACTTGTACTGGAAATAAATAGTTAATAGACATATTATCAGGGTATAAAAAATAAAACTAGAGGGGGGAAAATCATTATGATGTGGAAGGAAAGGTACAGAATTGGTGTAGATTTAATTGACAACCAGCACAAAGAGCTTTTCAACCGACTATCAAACTTTATACAGATTGTACAGAATGATACTCATTGGGAAGATAAAATGGATGACGTGAAGAAGACCCTAGACTTTATGAAGGAATATGTTGTATACCATTTTAACGACGAGGAAAGGTACCAAGAGGAGATAAGCTATCCAGAATTAGAAGAGCACAGGGAAGTCCATGCTAACTTTAGAGAAGCTATAAACGAGTATGTTAGGACTTTTGAAGAAGGCCAATTCAATGAAAAAAAGATTAAAGAGTTTGCTGCCAAGCTGATGACATGGCTAATTGTCCATGTTTGCAAGATGGACCAAAAAATCGGTGAATATGCTAGGGAAAAGGGGGGCAAGGTATAATGAAAGCAGAGTATGTAAACTCCTTTTATAAGGCAACCCAAGACGTATTTAATTTAATGCTTGATTTAGATGTTGAAAGAGGCAATATAAAAGTAGTAGAAGGCTTAGTAAGCAGCAGAAATGCCAATGTAGTCTTAGGAGTTACAGGCGATTTGAAGGGCTCTATACTTTTTAGCTTTACTAAGGACATGACTTTGGAAATGGTTCGTATAATGTCAGGTTTGGAGATGAAGACAATAGATAATTTTGTTTCTTCAGCCTTGGGAGAAGTGGCAAATATAATTGGAGGAAATGCCCTAACCAATTTAACATGCTACAATTATATTTGCGACCTTGTACCTCCACAGGTTATAATTGGTGAATATAAATCTCTTTCCATGGCCAATAAAAAAGCCCTACTTATTCCCCTAAGAACTGACATTGGAGAATTTGACATAAATATATTTATAGCAGAAAACGAGTAGAGATTGCAAACAACTAAGATAGGATTCTTAGTTGTTTTTCTATTGGAATAAGTATTCATTTATTATATAATAAGGTGTGAAACAAATGTTTAGAAAGGTGTGGACTAATGGATTACCTCAAGGGTTTAAATGATAGACAAAGAGAAGCAGTACTACATACAGAAGGGCCGCTGCTGATTTTAGCTGGGGCTGGCAGTGGGAAAACTAGGGTAGTAACCCATAAAATAGCCTATTTAATAGAAGAAAAAGGAGTTTTCCCAGGAAATATTTTAGCAATAACCTTTACCAACAAGGCTGCAAATGAAATGAAGGAAAGGGTTGCAAAGCTACTTTCAACTATGGTGGAAGATATGTGGATTGGAACTTTCCACTCTGTTTGTGTAAGGATACTAAGGCGAGATATAGACAAGATAGGATATAATAGGTCCTTTACTATATATGATAGGGAAGACCAGATAACTTTAATTAGGGAATGTATAAAGGAAAGAAATTTAAATAAGGACATGTACAAGGAATCTGCAATACTGTCCCATATAAGCAATTTAAAAGACAATATGGTGGACCCTAATACATATATAAATCATAATTATAGCGACTTTTACCTGAGAAATGTTGGAGAATTATACTTATTATATGAGGAAAAGCTAAAACAATATAATGCCTTGGACTTTGATGATTTAATTATAAAGGCAGTTGAACTTTTAAAGACTTATCCCAGGGTCTTAGATTATTACCAAAGGAAATTCCAATATATATTTATAGATGAGTATCAGGATACCAATAAAATTCAGTATGAACTAGTAAGGCTCTTATCAGACAGGCATAAGAATATATGTGTTGCAGGAGATCCAGACCAATCCATATACTCTTGGAGGAATGCTGACATTTCCAATATATTGGACTTTGAAAAGGATTTTGAAAATGCCACCACTATTATTTTGGAGCAAAACTATAGGTCTACTAAAAATATCCTAAGGGTGGCAAACAATGTGATTAAAAACAATTTTGATAGGAAGGAGAAAAACCTTTGGACAGATAATGGGGAAGGGGAACCTATAGTTTATAAGGAATTAGATAATTCAGAAGATGAAGCCATATTTGTAGCAGGTAAGATTAGTGAGCTTATGAATAAGGGCTATAACTTGTCTGATTTTGCCATACTCTATAGGACCAATGCCCAATCCCGTTCCTTTGAGGAAATTTTTGTTAGAAATAATATTCCATATAAAATCGTTGGAGGAGTTAAGTTCTACGATAGAAAAGAAGTAAAGGATATTTTAGCCTATTTGAAGGTCTTAGATAATCCAGCAGACAATATTTCCCTTAAGAGGATTATCAATGTTCCCAAAAGGGGCATTGGCAATGCCACTGTTGAAAAGTTGGAGGAAATAGCCTCAGATATGGGTATTTCCATTTATGAAGTCTTATTGGACTTGGACCAAGTGGATGGGTTAAGCTCTAGGGTTAAGAACAATCTCAAGCCCTTTATCCACATGATGAATAGGCTGATGGCCTTAAAGGAGATAATGGGAATAAAGGATTTTATAGAAGAAGTCATCAATACTACTGGCTACTTATCTGATTTGGAAAGGGAAAATAGCATTGAGGCCCAGACCAGGATAGAAAATATTAAAGAGCTTATCTCTGTGGCCATAGATTTTGAGGTAAGAACTGGAGAGAGTAGCTTGGAGGAATTTCTAGCCACCATTGCCCTCCTATCGGATATAGATAAGACGACAGATGAGACAAATGTAGTTACTCTAATGACAGTCCACAGTGCAAAGGGCTTAGAGTTTCCGGTAGTATTTTTAGTAGGTATGGAAGAAGGCCTATTCCCTATTTCCAGGGCCTTAGATAATGAAGCTGACTTGGAAGAGGAAAGAAGGCTTTGCTATGTGGCCATCACTAGGGCAGAGAAACTACTATTTATAACTAATGCCAAGATTAGAACCATATATGGAAATGTAAATTATACTTTGCCTTCCAGATTTATCAATGAAATGGGAGATGCCATTGAAAGAAGTGAAAAGGAAGCTTATAAGAAGAAACTCCTGCATATTAAGGATTTTACCAAAAAGGAAGATGATGTAATAGATATAAAACCCTTCTTTAGAAGGGCTAAGCCAAGTATAAGAAATGAAAATCTAGAAGTAAATCTGGGAGATAAGGTAAAGCATAAGACATTTGGCATAGGAACAGTAGTCCAGATTAAGGATAGGGACAATGATAAGGAACTGGTAGTATCCTTTGAAGGGGAAGGCTTAAAGAGATTATTATTATCTATTGCACCTATAGAAATAATGAGGTGATATGATGGACAAAGTTGAAAGAATAAAAGAATTAATTGAAATAATAAACGATTTAAACTATCACTACTATACCTTAGATGACCCAAAGGTTAGCGATAAGGAATATGATTTATTATATGATGAGTTAGTGGCCTTGGAGAGGGAGACCAATATAATTTTTCCCTATTCTCCAACCCAAAGGGTAGGTGGACAAATCTTAGACAAGTTTGAAAAACATACTCATTTAGGAAGGCTGTGGAGCTTAGACAAGAGCCAAACTTATGGTGATTTGCTTAGCTGGGATAATAGGGTAAAAAGGACAATTAATGATTATAATTCAAAAAATGAAGATAAATTACCACCCCCTAAGTATATACTTGAATATAAGTTTGACGGCCTGACTATTAACCTAACTTATAAAGACGGAATTTTAGTCCAAGGGGCCACCAGGGGCAATGGGATAGTTGGAGAAGCCATATTACCCCAAATAAAGACTATAAAATCAATCCCCTTAATAATTGATTTTAAGGGGACCATAGAAGTACAGGGAGAAGGCCTAATGCCCTTATCAGTTTTGGAAGAATATAATAAAAAGGCAGCAGAACCTTTGAAAAATGCTAGAAATGCTGCAGCAGGGGCTTTGAGAAATCTAGACCCAAAGGTAACTGAAGAAAGAAAGCTTGTTGCATACTTCTACAATGTAGGATATATAGAAGGAAAAACCTTCAATGACCATATGGAAGTCTTGGAATTTTTAAAGGATAACAGGTTTCCTGTATTTCCCTATGCAAAGGAGTTTGAATCCATAGAAGGGGTAATAGAAGAAATTGAGAGAATAAAGGATGAAAGGCATAAGTTAGACTTATTAACTGATGGCTTAGTTATTAAGATAAGCCATATGCGGACTAGGGAGGTCCTAGGATATACCAATAAATTTCCTAGGTGGGCCATGGCCTACAAGTTTGAAGCAGAGGAAACTACGACAAAACTAATAGGTGTAGTTTGGAATGTAGGTAGGACAGCTAAGGTTACACCTACGGCCATATTGGAACCTGTAGAAATTGGCGGGGTTACAGTTAGAAGGGCTACCTTAAACAATTATGATGATATTTTAAGGAAGGGAGTCAAGATTAATTCTAGGGTTTTAATCAGAAGGTCCAACGATGTAATACCGGAAATCTTAGGTACCGTTGAAACCCACGAGGAAACCTTCGAAATCGAAAAACCTACCCACTGTCCAGCCTGCGGCTCAGTACTATATCAAAATGGTGTCCATATATTTTGTCCAAATTCCTTGTCCTGTAAGCCTCAACTAGTGTCAAGGCTAGTCCATTTTGCCAGTAGAGATGCCATGAATATAGAAGGCTTTAGCGAGAAGACTGCAGAAAAGCTTGTAGAGGAATTAAATATTACCGATTTACCTGACATATATGAAATCAAATATGAGGACTTAATAAAGCTAGAAGGATTTAAGGAAAAGAAGACAAATAATTTATTGGAAGCCATAGAAAGGTCTAAGAATATACCTTTGAATTCTTTTATATATGCCCTAGGCATTAACAATGTAGGTATAAAGACTGCAACAGACTTGGCCAATCATTTTAAATCCTTAGATAGGTTGAGAAAGGCCACCTTCGAAGAATTGATAACAGTTGGAGAAATTGGAGAAGTAATAGCCAACAGCATCATAGAGTTTTTCCAAGATCCTAGAATAAATGAGGCCCTTGATAAGTTATTAGCAGAAGGCGTAAATCCCTATTATGAAGAAGTGGAAGTGGAAGAATCCATATTTACAGATAAGACTGTAGTCATTACAGGTACCATAGAAGGATATAGTAGGAATGAAATTAAAGATATGGTAGAAAAAATGGGTGGAAAGGTTACAAGCTCCGTAAGCAAAAAAACTGACTATGTAATAGTAGGGGAAAACCCAGGCTCCAAATATACTAAGGCGGTGGAATTGGGGATTAAGATAGTAAGGATGGAAAACGGAAAGTTTATTATTAGTGAATAGTGAACTTAATCCAATGGACAATGAAAATTGACAATTGACAATTTCAAACAATAGAGAATGTATAATTGACAATAGACAATTACAGAAAGTCAATGACAAGGATATTTATAATGGCCCTATAGCATAGCTATAACATTATCAACTGTCAATTGCCAATTGAATAAAAAGGAGGTTAAATAATGGTAACTAAGGAGCAGGTAGATCACATTGCACATCTATGTAAATTAAAGTTTGCAGAAGAGGAAAAGGAAAGGATAATCCATGAATTCAATGTAACTTTAAAGGAATTGGA
>JAAYHU010000050.1 GCA_012735245.1 Tissierellia bacterium | reverse complement strand
GAAAAGGCAGGATTTACAGAAGTAATATTAGGAAAACTACTTACCAAGGTAAAAACTATAGGAGGATTGGTTACTCTTACAATTATAACAGGTATTATATCCAATTTTGTATTGACTGACCAATATTTATCAATAATAGTGCCAGGCAGGATGTATGCCAAGGCCTATGATGAGAAGAACCTTAGCAGGAGGTTTTTATCTAGAACCTTAGAAGATGGAGGAACTATGTGGTCTGCACTATGCCCATGGAATGGCTGTGGGGCCTATCAGGCAGCTACCCTAGGTGTACCTACTTTCTCCTACTTACCTTTTGCCTTCATGAATTTAATCAATCCAATTATAGCAATAGTATTTTCCTATTTAGGAATTGCTGTTTTCTACAAGGATGAAAAAGAAAAGGCAAGATTTGCAAAAGCCAATTAATTTGAAAAGCCTCAAATATATTTGAGGCTTTTTAAATTCTAAGTTATAATAAATAGGGAGTATTGAAATATTTGGAAAAATAGATATAACAGAAAGGACATAAAAGGGCCTTGAAGTAGGGTCTAGATGCAAATAGTTTACATTGGGAGGAAAACATGAAAAGTATTAGAACAAAGATAGTATTAACTAGTTGTCTAATATGTATTTGTAGTATTTTGCTAGCTACTACTATAAGTTATAAGATATTGTCCGATAATATTAAGGAGCAAACATATTACAATCTAGAAGAAATTGCCAAAAAAAATGCAGCTGAAATCGAAGGTTGGTTTTCTATTCAAGCAAGTAAGTTGAAAGAAATTTATGATGAAATAATTTATAGGAATGATTTTGATAAAAATAACTTAATTAAATATTTTAATTACAAGAACCAAAACAACCCTGATGTAAAGGAGTATTATATTGCCTTAAAAGAAAGTGTATTTATCAGGGGGGTAGGCCTATGGTATCCAGACAGGGATTATAATCTGGAAGAAAGAGAATGGTATAAAAATGCAATAGAAAGTGATGATATTGCAGTATCTTCCCCCTATGTTGATTCAAACCATGGAGAAGTAATCATTACCTTTTCAAAAGCTATTAGAATCGGAGATGAAGTAATAGGGGTATTAGCTTCAGACATAGCTATTGACCATATAGTAGGGATTGTTGATAAGTCTAATCAAATAGAAGGTGGATATGGCTTTATAGTAGATAATAATGGAAATATCCTTGCCCATCCAAATAAGGAATTTCTTTTCTCTAAAGACAGGGGTTTAACCAGTGTAGAAGAAGTCTATGGCAAGGACATTTCTGTCAAATATTTGGGGAAAAAAAGATTAGATAGTATAATTGACTATGATAATAAGGAGAAGTTTCTTTTATATACTGACTTAGGCTTTACAGGATGGCATATAGGCATAGCTGTTTCAGTTGATACTGTGATGCAGCCTCTAAGCAAAATGGTAAACAACACTATTTCACTCAGTATAATTTTAACCCTTATTTCAGTTGGACTTACCTTCATTTTAGGAAACTCTATATCTAAGCCTATTAAAGTAGCCACTGATTATATAGAGCATATGGCAACCTTAGACATTAGCCAAGATATTGATAAGGAATATATGGAGTTGAAAGATGAAATAGGGAGGATGTTTAATGCCTTTCAAAAAATAGTCAGTAGCCTGCGGGACTTTTTAGGGGAATTGACTACCATATCTGAAAGGGTATCTACATTTTCCGATGAATTGGCTGCACTATCCCACCAGTCTAGTATTGATACAGATAATATAGCTCAAAACTCAATTAATTTTGCTGAGTCAAATGCAGGTTACAATAATAATTTAAGTAAAATAATATTATCCTTAGAAAGCCTGTTTAAAAAGGCTGAGGATTTAGTTAATAGTAGTCAAGGCTTAGATATGCCAATGGTAAGCTCTATAGAAGACATGGCCTATGACATGAAAAGAATATATGAAGACTTGAGTAGGATTAAAGATATGGATAATTTCAAATCAACCCAGCTGAAAGATATTTATTCCTTAATTGAAAAGCAGACACTAATAATGGAAGAAATAGCATCAGCAAGCCAATGCTTAGCAGAACTTGGAGATGAGTTGAATATCTATATTTCCAAGTTTAAAAGGTAGGCTTTACCTAAGTATGATACAATGCAGAATATGAGCTTTCACCTGAACCAATCTTGATATTACATAAAAATTATGAAAATAGGCCCAGCTTCTTATTGGGTGCTGGCAAACTGGAGAAATTATTATGGACTAAAAGAAAAAAATAAAGCCTCATAATAATTGAGGCTTTTATAATATTTAAGTTATAATATTACTATAACTTAGACGGGGTGAAATTATGGAGAAAATAGATATAAGTCCAAAGATAAAGGATGAGGCCTTGTATAAGAATCTTAGCCTGGCCCTAGGCTTGATTCTCCTTGTACTGGGAATAAAAGATAAGGAACTGACTAAATTAGCCATAGGCATATTATTTGTTTTTTATTACACCTATAAAAAGAATATCTATTTAACTGAAGATGGAGTGCTTTTTACTTATAAGGGCCTTTTGTTCAACAAAAAAGAGCTCTTAGATAAAAATTATATTCAAGAAGTCTTAGTAGTTAAACAAGGGATTCAAAGTACCCTGTATTTTGTTATGGAGCCTGCATCGAAAAAAATCGCTGTAGATACGGAAAAATTAGATGACATTATTAAATTCCTAAGGAATAGGTATAAGGTTTATATTTCTGTAGAGCCTAGACCATAATAAGGAATAATATTTTAAAAGAACATCGTATTGGAGGTATTTTAATGAAATTTAACCCGCTTTATCACAGATATAGTTCTAGACGGAATTTGGTATATGGAAAAAATGGCATGGTGGCTTCTTCCCATCCATTGGCATCACAGGTAGGCATAGATATAATGAAAAAGGGAGGCAATGCCATAGATGCTGCCATAGCCACTGCTGCTGCCTTAACTGTAGTAGAGCCTACCAGCAATGGGATTGGAGGCGATGCCTTTGCCCTAGTATGGATCCAAGGAAAGCTCCATGGACTAAATAGTAGTGGGCCAGCCCCTAAAATGCTTACATATGAGAAGGTTAAGGAAATGGGCTTAAAGTCCATGCCTAAATATGGCTTTGTGCCTGTTACTGTACCTGGAGTACCTGCAGCCTGGGCTGAGCTTTCTAAAAGATTTGGTAACCTGTCTTTAAAGGAAGCCTTAGAGCCAGCCATTGCCATTGCAGAGGAAGGACATCCTGTGGCTCCAACTGTGGCCATATACTGGGATGAGGCCTTCAAGAACTATAGCGACAATTTAAAGGGAGAAGAATTTAAGCACTGGTTTGAAGTCTTTGCTCCAGAGGGCAGGGCTCCAAAGGTAGGAGAAGTCTGGAAATCTGCAAACCATGCAAGGACCCTAGAGGAAATTGCAAATACCAATGCTGAATCCTTCTACAGGGGAGATTTGGCAGAGAAAATAGATAAGTTTTCAAAAAAATATGGTGGATTTATAAGAAAAGAAGACCTGGAAGAATATTCTCCCCAATGGGTAGAGCCCATTAGGGTTAATTATAAGGGCTATGATGTATGGGAGATACCCCCAAATGGCCATGGAATTGTAGCCTTAATGGCCTTAAATATATTAAATAATTTTGATTTTAAGGAAAAGGATTGTATAGATACCTATCACATACTCATAGAAGCTATGAAACTAGCCTTTGCCGATGGCCATGAGTATATTGCTGATCCTAGATTTATGAAGGTTACTGTAGAGGAATTACTGTCACCTGAATATGGTAAGAAAAGGGCTAAGCTAATAGGGGATGAGGCCCTAATGCCTGCCTACGGAGATCCAAAGTCAGGTGGAACAGTCTATTTTGCTGTTGCTGATGGTGAAGGCAATATGGTATCTTATATCCAAAGCAATTATATGGGATTTGGCTCAGGCCTAGTAGTTCCTGAAACTGGAATAGCCCTTCACAATAGGGGAAATAATTTCAATATCATAGAGGGCCATGCAAACTGTGTAGGCCCATGTAAGAAACCATACCATACTATCATTCCTGGATTCTTAACTAAGGATGGAAAGCCTATAGGCCCCTTTGGAGTAATGGGTGCATTTATGCAGCCTCAGGGCCATGTTCAGGTAGTTACCAATACTATAGACTTTCACCTAAATCCTCAGGACGCCTTAGATGCTCCGAGATGGCAGTGGATTAAGGATAAGACCGTAGCTGTGGAACAGGCCTTCCCCAACCATATAGCCTTGGAGCTTCAAGCTAAGGGCCACAAGGTAATAGTTGAGGCCAGCAGTGGAAGCTTTGGCAGGGGGCAGATTATTTGGAGAGATGAAGAGGGTGTCCTTTGCGGAGGTACTGAGTCTAGGGCCGATGGCCATATAGCTGTTTATTAATTTTCTTAAATGGTGGTAATAGTCTGTGAATCTGATATAATAGTATATAATAATATTTATAATGGAGGGGATTCTATTGTTAGTTACAGGTAAGGAGTTATTGTTAGATGCCCAGAAAAAGGGATATGCAGTAGGAGCTTTCAATATTAACAATATGGAGATTGTACAGGCCATTATTGAGGCTGCCGAAGAGACTAATTCCCCTGTTATACTACAAGCCAGCCAAGGTGCTATAAAATATGCAGGTATAGATTACATAGCAGCCTTAGGAAAAACAGCTGCTAAAAATGCAAAGGTACCTGTTGCACTCCATCTAGACCATGGTACTGATTTTGAGCAAGTAATGGTATGTATCAGGCATGGATTTACTTCAGTTATGATTGATGGTTCTAGATTTCCATTGGAGGAAAATATAGCTTTTACAAAGAGGGTAGTAGAAATAGCTAAGGCTGTTGGCGTATCTGTCGAGGCAGAGCTAGGTAAGATTAGCGGTACTGAAGACCATATAACAGTGAACGAAAGGGAAGCTACTTTTACAGATCCAGATGAAGCTGTAAGGTTTGTAGATGAAACTGGTGTGGATTACTTAGCCATAGCTGTGGGAACTGCCCATGGTGTATATAAGGGAGAGCCTAAGTTAGATTTTGATAGGATAAAGGCTATTAGGGACAAGGTGAAAATCCCCCTAGTATTACATGGTTCTTCTGGAGTTCCTGCTGAAGCCTTGAAGAAGGCCATTTCTTTAGGAATCCACAAAATCAACATAGATACAGACCTGAGAATTGCCTTTGCTGAAGGAGTGAAGAACTACGTTAAAGAAAACCCAGATGCTATAGACCCAAGAAAAATCCTAGCCCCAGCTAAGGCTATGATGAAGGAAAAGATTAAGGAGAAAATGGAGATTTTCGGGTCAGTAAATAAGGCGTAAGAGCAATTGAGAATTTCAAACAATTAAGAATGTACAATTTATAGTGGACAATTACAGAAAGTCTATATCTAGGACTTGTAAAATGACATTATAGCATGGCTGTAACATTGTCAATTGTAAATTGTAATTGTCACTTGATATGAAGGGAGATATTAGATGAAGCTTTTTATCGATACAGCTAATATAGATGAAATAAGGGAAATAAATGAATGGGGAGTTATTTCGGGAGTAACTACCAATCCCAGCCTAATCGCAAAGGAAGGCAGGGATTTTAAAGAAGTAGTCAAGGAAATTGCCCATATTGTAGATGGCCCCATTAGTGCAGAGGTTATATCCTTAGACAAGGAGGGGATGCTCCATGAAGCAAGGGAATTGGCCAAGATTCATCCCAATATAGTTATAAAAATCCCCATGACTGCAGATGGCTTAAAGGCTGTAAAAGTCCTGTCTAAGGAAGGCATCAAAACAAATGTTACTCTTATATTTTCTGCCAATCAGGCCCTACTGGCTGCCTTAGCCGGGGCTACTTACGTAAGTCCTTTTATTGGCAGGCTTGATGATATTGGCAATGATGGAATGAGAATTGTTGAAGAAACTGTCCAAATTTTCCATATTCATAATATTAAAACAGAGATAATTGCAGCAAGTGTTAGGCATCCAATTCATGTATTGGAGGCTGCAAAGGCTGGTTCCCATATTGTAACTATTCCCTATAAGGTGTTTTTACAGATGCTGAACCATCCTTTAACGGATATTGGAATTGAAAAGTTTTTGAAGGATTGGGAAGGATTTATTACAAGGTAAGGAAGTGTTAGTATGGATAGGAATTTACCGTTAAATCTTGCTAGGGTAACCGAGGCAGCAGCATTGGCCAGTGCAAAGTTTTTAGGTAGAGGGGATAAAAATGCTGCAGACCAGGCTGCTGTTGACGCCATGAGAAGAATGTTTGATACTGTCAATATCGATGGAGTAGTAGTTATTGGTGAAGGTGAAATGGATGAGGCTCCTATGCTATATATAGGAGAACAGATTGGTATTGCAGGTCCCCATGACTTAAAGGTAGATATAGCAGTGGACCCCTTAGATGGGACCCGCTCTGTAGCCAATGGTTTACCCAATGCCATTTCCGTAGTAGCCATAGCACCCAGAGGATGTTTACTCCATGCACCTGATACCTATATGAATAAAATAGCTGTTGGGCCAAAAGCCAAGGGAGTTGTAAATATTAACAATTCTGTAGAAGAAAACATTCGTAATGTGGCCAAGGCCCTAGGCAAGGATGTATCTGAAGTTACTGTAACCATATTAGATAGGCCCAGGCATGAAAAGCTAGTGGAGGAAGTCCGCAAAGCAGGTGCTAGAATTAAAATGTTCAGTGATGGAGATGTTTTGGCAGCCATCAATACTTGCTTTAGCTATACTGGTGTAGATATTCTAATGGGAATAGGCGGTGCCCCTGAAGGAGTAATTGCTGCAGCAGCTCTAAAATGCTTAGGTGGAGAATTCCAAGGAGTACTTCATCCAGTAACTGAGGACCAAAGAAGAAGATGCTTAGAAATGGGTGCAGACTTGAATAAAGTATATACTGTAGACGACTTAGTTAAGGGAGATGAAGTAGTTTTTGCTGCCACTGGAGTATCCCATGGAGAGCTTTTACAAGGAGTTAAATACCTAGAAAAGGATATGGCAACTACTCACACCCTGGTACTTAGGGCGGAAACAGGAACCATTAGATTTATAGAAGCAATTCATAAATTAGATAAGAAACCGGAATACGCGAAATAGCAATTGACAATGGAAAATGGACAATTTCAAACAATTGACAATGGACAATTACGGAAAGTCCATATCTAGGACTTTTAGAATGACCCTATAGCATGGCTGTAATATTGTTAATTGTCAACTGTCCATTGTCAATTGAAATAATTGGAGGTGTTTGTTTTTGACTGAACAGGAACTGTCCAGCAAGAAGATTGGAGAACTAAGAGAAATTGCAAAAGCCTTAGAAATACAAAGTCCCTATAAGTATAGGAAGGACGACTTAATAAGGCTTATACTGGAAAATACAAAGGAAGCTGAAAATACAAAAGCAGATAAGGTAGAGGAAAGTATAGAAAATATAGTAGATATTGACCCTGAGGAATTGCCTGAAAAGGTATCGGAAGAATTGGAGAACATGGAAACCATAAATTTAGCTGAAGGCATTTTGGAACTACATGCCGATGGCTATGGTTTTTTAAGGTCAGATAACTACTTATCTGGAGATGAGGACATATATATTTCTCCTTCTCAAATAAGAAGGTTTAGATTGAAAACTGGCGACAAAATATGCGGTGTAACCCGTGAACCAAATCAAGGTGAAAGATTTAAAGCCCTTCTATACATTAAATCTGTTAACGGTATGCATCCTGATACTTGCCCCAAAAGGCCTAATTTCGATAACTTAACTCCCATATATCCAAATGAAAGGTTAATACTTGAAACCAGCCCTTCTGAACTTGCTACTAGAATGATTGATTTAATTTCTCCCATTGGTAAGGGACAGAGAGGAATGATTGTTTCCCCACCAAAGGCAGGAAAAACTACCCTGCTTAAAATGATAGCCAATGCCATATCCCAAAATCATCCAGAGGTTGAGATTATTGTATTGTTAATAGATGAAAGACCTGAAGAGGTTACTGACATGAAAAGGTCAGTAAAGGGAGATGTTGTGTATTCAACTTTTGATGAGCTTCCCCAACACCATACAAAGGTAGCAGAAATAGTATTGGAAAGGGCAAAAAGATTAGTAGAACATGGCAAGGACGTGGTTATACTCTTAGATAGTATTACAAGACTTGCCAGGGCATACAACTTAACTATTCCAGCTACTGGTAGAACCTTGTCAGGAGGCCTTGATCCAGGAGCATTACATAAGCCAAAGAGATTTTTCGGTGCAGCTAGAAACCTGGAAGAAGGCGGCAGCTTAACCATATTGGCCACTGCACTGGTAGAAACTGGCAGCCGTATGGATGATGTTATATTTGAGGAATTTAAGGGTACAGGTAATATGGAGATTCATTTAGACAGGAAGCTATCAGAAAAGAGAATTTTCCCCGCTGTAGATATTTACAAATCTGGTACAAGGAGGGAGGAATTGCTCCTTAGCCAAAAAGAACTGGAGACAATTTGGGGAATTAGAAAGGCCATGGGCAATGCATCTACTCAGGATGTTACTGAGTCTTTAATTGAATCCTTGATGAAAACTAAAAGCAATGAGCAATTCATAGAAGAAATTAGAAATAAAATATGGATTTAGTTGAAAAATATAAATGAATATGCTATAATTTATTGGTCGAATTATGGAAAAATGTTTTTTTGCTATACACTAGCATTTGAAGAGAGGTGAAATGAATGAAAACAGGTATCCATCCAGAATTTAAAGAAGCAACAGTTACATGTGCTTGTGGAAATACCTTTAAAACAGGTTCTGTAAAAGAAGATTTAAGAGTTGAAATCTGTTCAGAATGCCACCCATTCTTTACAGGACGTCAAAAATTTGTTGAACGTGGTGGCCGTGTTGAGAAGTTCAAGAAGAAATACAATTTGGACTAATTTCTTCACACTAGGTTAGATGCAAAAAAAGCAACTAACCTTTATTTTTTGATTTATTTGAAGATTTAGAAATCCAATTAATTTTAGTTAGTTTAGCCCACGGGGTGATCATATGAAGATAAAAAATTTAAATAGGGTCCCAAAACATATTACCAGTATTGGTGGCCAGGCAGTAATTGAAGGGGTTATGATGAGGGGGCCAAAGGACGTGGCCATTGCAGTAAGAAAGCCAAATAATGAAATAGAATTAAAGAAGGAAAAACTGAAAACCCTAGCAATGAAACATAAGATATTTAAATTGCCTTTTCTAAGAGGGGTAATAGGTCTTGTAGAGGCTTTGATTTTTGGTTCAAAGGCCTTGATGTACTCAGCAGAATTCTTTGAGGATGAAGTAGAAAAGGAGCCAACAAAGAAAAGCTTAACGGAGAGGATATTCAAAGACAAGGCCCAGGAAATAGAAATGTTTTTCACTATGCTTTTATCAATTATCTTAGCCATAGGCATATTTATGGTATTGCCAAGTTTTTTGACTAATTTCTTAAAGGGCATAATCCATACATCCATTGGCCTAAACCTTATAGAAGGCCTTATACGAATAATTATCTTCCTATTATATATAATAGGGGTATCAAGGCTAGATGATATAAAGAGGGTATTTGAATATCATGGTGCAGAACATAAGACCATCCATTGTTACGAGCATGAGGAAGAATTAACTGTTGAAAATGTAAAGAGATATCCCATTCTTCATCCCAGATGCGGAACCAGCTTCTTGTTTATGGTAATGATTGTTAGTATCTTTGTACTGTCCTTTTTTGGATGGCCAAATCCTATTCAAAGACTTCTTATAAGAATATTGATGTTTCCTGTAATTGCAGGAATATCCTATGAGATAAATAAATTTATTGGAAGAAGCAACTCAAAACTAGCCTATATCCTATCCTATCCAGGCCTTATGATTCAAAAATGGGCAACTGTAAAGGAGCCTGATGAAGACCAAATAGAAGTGGCAATTGAAGCTTTGAAGGCTGTATTAACTGACAACAGGGAAGAGGATAAATGGTAAGCATAAATGAACTTCGGAGGAGATTCAAGGATAATCTTCAAGATGGGGTTCTAATACTTTCAAAGCTTTTAAATGTAGATAAAAGCTATATCTACTCCTTTGGAGAAAGGGAAGTCTCAAAGGAAGTTGAGGATAAGTTTATTGAATTGATGAACAAGAGGCAAAAAGGCTATCCCATACAGTATTTAATAGGAGAAAAGGAGTTTATGGGATTGGATTTCTACATCAAGGAAGGAGTCCTAATCCCTAGATTCGACACGGAAGTTTTAGTAGAGTATATTATAGAATATATAAATGAAAACTATAAGGACAAAAATATAAGGGTCCTTGATTTATGTTCAGGCAGTGGAGCCATAGCTTTAAGCATAGCCCATTATTGTAAAAATGCCTTTGTCTATGGAGTAGATATATCAGATACAGCCATTGAAGTATCAAATATAAATAAGGAGAGATTTAATCTAAGGAATGCCAAGTTTTTAAAAGGCGATTTGTTTGAAGCCTTAAAAGGCTTAGGCTTAGAAGACCAATTTGAAATCATAGCTTCCAATCCTCCTTATATATCAAAGGAAGAAATTGAAAGCCTCGATAGGACAGTAAAGGATTTTGAACCCCTTTTGGCCCTTGATGGTGGTCAAGATGGTTTAGACTTTTATAGAAGGATAACTGAGGGCAGTAGGACCTATTTGAAAAAAGGTGGCCTTTTAATATACGAGGTTGGTTATAAGCAGGGGGGAAGTGTCAAGGGAATACTAAGAAAGGCAGGATTTGAAGATATTTCTATCTTAAAGGATTTGCAAGGGCATAATAGGGTAGTTTTTGGCTACAAAAGGAGTTAAGGTAGGTGACGCTGTGGAAAATTTGGTAAAATTATTCTTATCATTTTTGAAAATAGGTGCTTTTAGTTTCGGTGGAGGATATGCCATGCTTCCCCTTATTGAGGAGGAAATAATTAAGGTTCAAGGCTGGTTAACTGAAACTGAATTTATAGATATAGTGGCAATATCTGAAATGACCCCAGGGCCTATTGCCATTAATTCAGCTACCTTTCTAGGCTATAAGGTGGCAGGAGTCTTAGGCTCAGTATTGGCTACCCTTGCAGTAGTACTGCCCTCTTTTACTGTCATGAGTATTCTATACCATTTTATAACAAAGTTTAAAAACACTCCTTATTTAGAATGGGCATTTACTGGTATTAGGCCAGTTGTCTTAGGCTTAATTGCAGCAGCTAGTGTAACTGTAGCAAAGAGTGCCTTTATAGATATAAAATCTGTAATAATTGGAGCAGGATTATTTTACCTAGTTTCCTTTAAGAACTTTAATTCTATTTTAGCAATAGTTTTAGCTGGATTTTTAGGTGTATTACTCTACTAATTAAGGAGGATTAGGATGCTTTTTAAGATGTTTATTACTTTCTTTAAAATAGGTGCCTTTACCTTTGGTGGAGGATATGCCATGCTACCTATTATTCAAGAGGAAGTAGTTAATAAAAAGAATTGGATAGATGATGATGAATTTATGGACGCCTTAGCAGTTGCTCAAGGCTCACCAGGGCCTGTGGCTGTAAATACTAGTATATATATAGGTTACAAGCTAAAAGGCTTCCCTGGAGCATTGACTTCAGCCTTGGGTACGATTTTGCCATCATTTATAGTAATTTTAATTATTGCAACCTTCTTTTATCAGTTTAGAGATTATCCCATTGTAGATAAAATATTTTTAGGTATTAGGCCTGCTGTAGTGGCACTTATCCTGTCTGCAGTGTATAAACTGATAAAGAAATCAAAGTTTGGCTATAAAAGGCTTATGATTTCCTTAGCCACTGTATTAACCATTGTATTTTTAGGCATAAGCCCTATTTATCTTGTAATAGCAGGAGGAGTGGGAGCAATCGTTTATAATAAGGTGAATAGTTAATTGTCAATTATGGATTCTCAATTGTATTAGTTATTAAGTGAACTTTCGAGGGGAGTGAAAAGATGTTAGATAAATTAAAGGCCATTGAAGACAAATACATTGAATTAGGAAAACAAGTAATAGACCCTGAAGTCATTAACGATAGAGAAAACTGGCAAAAATTAATAAAGGAACATGCAGAACTAGAGCCTATAGTAATGAAATATAGGGAATATGTAAAAATCCTAGATTCCTTAGAAGAAGCTAAGGAAATGCTAACAGAAAAACTAGATGACGAAATGAAGGAACTGGTAAAAGAAGAAATAAAGGACTTAGAAGGAAAGGAAGAAGCTACTAGGGAGGAATTAAAGATACTCCTAATTCCAAAGGACCCCAATGACCACAAGAACGTCATTGTTGAAATAAGGGCAGGCACAGGTGGTGACGAGGCAGCCCTATTTGCTGGAGACCTATATAGGATGTACACCAGATATGCAGAAAGAAATAGGTGGAAGACTGAAGTGATGAGTATCAATGAAATAGGCATAGGAGGAATTAAGGAAGTAATATTTATGATTAAGGGTAAAGGGGCCTATAGTAGGCTAAAATATGAATCTGGGGTCCACAGGGTACAAAGAGTACCAGAAACTGAAGCCAGCGGTAGAATCCATACATCTGCAGCCACCGTTGCAGTACTGCCAGAGGCAGAAGATGTGGATGTTGAAATCAATGAAAAGGATTTAAAAATAGATATCTACAGGTCTTCTGGAGCTGGAGGCCAACACGTTAACACTACTGACTCTGCAGTTAGGATTACCCACATACCAACAGGCATAGTAGTAGCTTGTCAAGATGAGAGAAGCCAAATCAAGAATAGGGAAAAGGCTATGAAAATCCTTAAAACTAGGCTATATGACAAGATGCTAATGGACCAGGCAGCAGAGAGGGCAGAAGAAAGAAAAGGGCAGGTAGGTTCAGGAGATAGGTCCGAAAGGATTAGGACTTACAACTTCCCGCAAGGTAGGGTTACAGACCATAGGATAAACTTAACCTTATACAAGTTAGATTCTTTTCTAGATGGAGAACTAGACGAAATGATAGATGCCCTAATTACCTCAGACCAAGCAGCAAAATTGAGTGAATAACTTCTCTTTATGATTTCTCATAAAGAGAAGTTAGTTTTAAAGGGGGAATAGGTATGTCTAGAATTGAAAAGGATAAGAAAACCCTTCAGTTTATGATAAGCTTATATTGTGAAAAAAAGCATGGACTGGGTATTGAAAATTGTCCTAACTGCAAGGAACTATATGAATATTCCCTAAGGCGTTTGGAAAACTGTAGATATGGGGAAGAAAAAACATCATGTAAAAAATGCAAGACCCATTGTTATGTTCCTGATAAGCGGGAGAAGATAAGGGAAGTAATGAGATTTTCAGGACCTAGGGTCATCCTATATAGGCCCCATCAATATCTTAGATACATATTAACTTCAAATGGCGGTAGACCTAAAAGTACAAAATAATACCTAATACATATCCCATAACTACAGCAATACTTGAAACCCTTCCTTTGTGAAGGGTTTTTCCTGTTGGAATCAAATCATCACATACTATATACAGCATAATCCCTCCTGCCAGGGCTAGGCAAAAGGAAATTACCATATTTGATATATTCCCCAAATAAGCCCCTACATAGGCACCAAGGCCAGTTGGTGCGCCTGCCAATAGACTAAATGATAGTATCTTCCAAGGATTGACCTTACTTATACTAAAGGGCAGGGCCAAAGATATGCCTTCCGGTATATTGTGTAGGAGCATTGCCAGGCTAAGTACAAGGCCAAAATCTGTAACCCCCACCAAGGTGGAACCAAGGGCTAAACCTTCAGGGAAATTGTGAAGGGCAATGCTGAGGCTCAAGAGGACACCTGTCCTTATATTAATAATATTAGTTAATTTATCTAAGAGATTTTCCAAGAATACTATAATTCCAATGCCTAGGACTACTCCCAATAATACAATATAGATTCCGCCCAAGTAGAAAGCTTCGGGAAACAGGTGGAAGCTTACTATAAACATCATAAAACCGCCGGTTAAGCCTAATAAAAATCCCAATATCCTATCAGTTTTCTTGATGAAGATCCCAACAAGACTGCCTAAGCCAGTGCCTGCTACCCCTACTAAAAAGCCAATTATAGTTACTATCCATATATTCATTTTAACCCCTCCACTAATAGATATGAGGAAAAAAGCCTAATTATTAGTTAAAATAAAAATTGGATTGAATAATTTGGTATTGTGGATTGTGGATAAATAAATAATAATATATAATAAAAAAGATATATACAATAGAGAATTGAAAAGGGACAATGGACAATTTCAAACAATTGACAATTTTGAAGGTCAAGAACTAGGGATTATTAAAAAGCCTGACAGTAACGTTGCCAACTGTCAATTCTCAACTGTCCATTGAAATAAACTGTCATTTGGGAAAGTGGTGGAACTATGTATACTAAAATCATTAAAATAGATGAAAATAATATAGATAAGAACCTAATAGGAGAAGCGGTGAGGATAATAAAAAATGGTGGCTTGGTGGCTTTTCCCACTGAAACAGTATATGGCCTTGGTGCAAATGGCCTTGATGAAGAGGCGGTAAAGAAGATATTCATTGCCAAGGGTAGGCCCCAGGATAATCCTTTGATACTTCACGTCTATTCAACAGACCAAGTCGAGGATTTGGTGGAGGAAATTCCACCTGTGGCAAAGCTCTGCATGGACAAATTTTGGCCAGGACCCCTTACAATTATTTTGAAAAAATCTCCCAAGGTACCTGATATAATTTCAGCAGGCTTAGATACTGTAGCCATTCGGATGCCTGAAAATAAAATTGCCTTGGAAATAATTAGGCTATCAAATACTCCCATAGCTGCTCCATCTGCTAACACATCGGGCAAGCCTAGCCCCACATCTGCAAGGCATGTTATTGAAGATTTAATGGGCAGGATAGATATGATAGTAGATGGGGGAGATACTGGAATTGGCTTGGAGTCAACAGTCTTAGATTTATCAACTGATATTCCAATGATCCTGCGTCCTGGTGGAGTAACTAAGGAAGATTTATCAAAAACAATCCCCAATATAAGTATAGATTCTAGTATAATAAAGGAAGATGAAAAATTAATACCTAAATCACCAGGCCAAAAGTACAGGCATTATGCTCCGAAGGCGGAAATGTTCGTATTTAGCGGTCAAGTTGATAGTATTGTAGAGGCAATAATTGTTAATACTGAAAAATACACCAAGGAAGGAAAAAGAGTTGGAATAATCTGTACCGATGAAACTAAGGACTTTTATAAAGAAGGGGTAATTATTTCCATGGGCAGCAGGAAAAACAAGGAGACCATTGCAAGAAACTTATTTAATACCTTGAGGACCTTTGACCATTTAGATGTAGATATAATATTAGCAGAAGGTGTAGATTTATCTAATTTAGGCATAGCCATAATGAACAGGATGATGAAGGCAGCCTCTGGAAAAATCATTAAGGTATAAAGGAGAGAATTTCCAATGAATATTTTACTTGTCTGTACAGGTAATACATGCAGGAGCCCAATGGCTGAAGGAATTTTAAGGGATTTGGCGGAAAAAAATAATTTGGAAATTGAAGTAAAATCTGCTGGTATTAGGGTTTATACTGGCGATAAGGCAGCTAGAAATTCTGTTGAAGCTTTGCAGGAAATAGGCATAGATATATCAAACCACAATTCTACTCAAATAACTGAGGAATTAATAAAGGAAGCAGATTTAATACTTACCATGTCAAAATCCCACAAGGATTTTCTAATATCTAGATTTAAATCTGCTGAGGGAAAGGTATTTACTTTATTGGGGTATGCCAATGGTGTAGACCAAGATATAATAGACCCCTTTGGCCAAAGCCTTTCTGTATACAAAGAAACTAGGGACGAGATATATAAAGCCATAGAGAAGCTAGTAACAATTCTAGTGAATAGTGGAAAGTGAAGAGTTAGTTATGAATTTTGATTTAATACCAAGTGTCTTTATGGCATATTTTCTTTTACTAAAGCCATTCATTAAAGGCTCTACCCAAGCAACTATTAACTATTCACTATTAGTTCTTCACTAGAAAATAAGGGAGGTATACAAATGATAATTGGTATAGGTAGTGACCATGGTGGTTATGAATTAAAAGAGTATATTAAGGAATATTTGGACAAAGAAAACATTCAATATATTGATTATGGAACATATTCCTGTGAATCTGTAGATTATCCTGATTATGGAAAGAAGGTGTCACAGGCTGTAGTCTCTAAGGAAGTGGATAGGGGCATAGTTATATGCGGTACAGGCATTGGTATTTCCATTGCTTGTAACAAGGTAAAGGGAATTAGGTGTGCCTTATGCAGTGACACTTACTCAGCTAGGATGAGTAGGGAACATAATGATGCAAATGTTTTGGCCCTTGGTGGCAGGGTCTTGGGAAAAGACTTAGCCCTTGAAATCGTGTCAGTTTGGCTAAAGACAGACTTTGCCGGAGGAAGACATGCAAGAAGAATAGGTAAAATAAGTGAATTAGAAGGCTAATATATGAAAAAATATGGAAATCAAAAATTGATTAATTATGCAAAAATATGTGAAATAGAGAAGTAATATGTGATATAATTTTTTAGAATATTAATAGATACTATGAAAGGAGATTTTCATATGGCAAAATTAGTAGTATTTGACCATCCACTGATTAAACACAAGCTTACCTTTATAAGAGACAAAAATACTGGTTCCAAAGAATTTAGAGAATTAGTTACAGAAGTTTCCTTGCTTATGGGATATGAGGTAACTAGGGATTTTCCCCTAGAAGAAGTTGAAATAGAAACCCCCTTGGCTAAGATGAAATCTCAGGTTATATCTGGAAAGAAAGTAGGCATTATACCCATACTTAGGGCTGGACTAGGCATGGTAGATGGAATGCTTCAGCTTATTCCTACAGCTAAGGTGGGACATGTAGGAGTTTATAGGGATCCAGAGACCCTAAAACCTGTAGAATATTATTGTAAGCTGCCTCAGGATATTGAGGAAAGGGAATTAATAGTTCTAGACCCAATGCTTGCAACAGGTGGGTCTGCCATTGCAGCCATAAACTTCTTGAAAGAAAAAGGAGCCAAATCTATTAAACTTGTATGTTTAATAGCTGCTCCAGAAGGAGTCAAGGCTTTACAAGATGCACATCCTGATGTGGATATTTATGTGGCTAGCGTGGACGAAAGGCTAAACGAACATGCCTATATAGTTCCAGGCTTAGGAGATGCTGGTGACAGATTATTTGGTACTAAATAAATAGAGAGGGTTAAATATGACGAAATATATTTTGCCTTTTTTAATAGCAGTGATTATTTCATTTATTACTACTCCCTTAGTAAGGAGGCTTGCCTTTAAAATAGGGGCCATAGATATTCCAAAGGACAGTAGGAGGGTCCATAAGGAGCCCATGCCCCTAATTGGAGGCTTAGCTATATTTTTTGCTGTCATCCTAGTTACCTTAATATTTCTTCCACTAACAAAAGAAATTATCTCTATAATAATCGGTGCAATTATTATCGTAGTAGGCGGAATAATCGATGATATAAAGGAACTAAGGCCTAAAGATAAGTTTGTTTTTCAGATAATAGCTGGGCTGGTAATTATAATTGGAGGAGTTAGAATAGATTTTATCACTAATCCCTTCTCAAAGGATATTGCCTTATTAGACTTAAAATGGCTGTCAGTACCTATTTCTCTGTTTTGGATTGTGGGAATAACAAATACTTTAAACTGGATTGATGGCTTAGATGGATTGGCAGCTGGAGTTGCCATGATATCTAGCATTACCCTAATGGTTGTAGCAGGTAAATTTGGCTATACCAATATAATCATTTTATCAGCTGCAATAGCAGGAGCATGTTTAGGCTTTCTACCCTATAATTTCAATCCAGCTAAGATATTTATGGGAGATACTGGAGCCCTATTTTTAGGATTTATGCTATCAGCCATAACCATAGAAGGGGTAATGAAATCTGTGGCAACAATAGCTATAGTGGCCCCAATACTTATTTTGTCTGTGCCCATATTTGATACAACCTTTGCCATATTTAGAAGATTGCTAAATGGCCAATCTATAGTAGCAGCAGATAGAGGACATCTCCATCATAGGCTATTAAATAGGGGATTTTCTCAGAGACAATCAGTACTTATACTTTATGGTATATCTGCAATCTTTGGCTTAATTGCCATACTTGTGTCCCAAGCCAATAGCAAGCAGGCAGTTTATTTATCTGTTGCCCTCCTTTTGGCAACTGTCTTAGTGGCTATTAAGCTGGGGATATTTGAGAAAAGAAACTAAAACAATTGACAGTTGAAAATTGACAATTGACAATTATTTTTGCAAAGTTAAGATTATGAAAATTGTCAATTGTCCATTGAATGTAAGGGGTGTTTTTAATGAAAATAATGACCGTATTTGGTACTAGGCCTGAGGGAGTTAAGATGGCCCCTATTGTAAAGGAGTTAGAAAAAAGAAAAGGTGTAGAAAGCATAGTTTGTGTAACAGCTCAACATAGGGAAATGCTAGACCAAGTCTTAAATATATTCAATATAAAACCCGATTATGATTTAAACATTTTTAAACCTGGACAAAGCTTAACTGAAATTACAACAAGGGCCTTAGAGGGACTAGAAGAAGTAATAATAAAAGAAAAGCCAGATGTCCTATTGGTCCAAGGAGATACTACTACTGTATTTGCAGGGGCCTTAGCTGCTTTTTATCAAAGAGTAAAAATTGGCCATGTAGAGGCAGGCCTCCGAAGTGGGAACCTATATTCACCATATCCGGAAGAAGCCAATAGGAAGCTAACAGGAGTGCTGACAAATTATCACTTTGCTCCAACGGAAAAAAATAAAGAGAATTTACTTAAGGAAGGCTATCCAGAGGAAAACATATATATTACTGGCAATACCGTTATAGATGCTTTAAAATATGTGGTAAAGGAAGATTACATATTTAACATGGATTTATTAAACGGGCTGGATTATGAGAATAAAAGGGTGATTTTACTTACTGCCCACAGGCGGGAAAATCTAGGGAAACCAATGGAAAACATATTCAAGGCCCTTAAAGACATAGTAATAAAGTATGAAGATGTTGAATTAGTTTTTCCCATGCATTTAAATCCAAAGGTAAGGGAAATCGCCTATGGAATATTATCCAACCACAATAGAATCCATTTAATTGAGCCCTTAGATTATGAGCCTATGGCAAACCTTATGTCAAAGGCACATTTAATAGTGACAGACTCAGGTGGACTTCAGGAAGAAGGGCCTACCTTTGGGGTACCAGTCCTTGTTATCCGTGAAGAAACAGAAAGGCCTGAGGGCATTGAGGCTGGCACTGCTAAGTTGGTAGGCACAAGCTATAAAAAAGTATATGAAGAATTAGACCTCTTATTATCAGACAAAGAAGAATATAAGAATATGGCCAATGCAGTGAATCCCTATGGAGATGGAAAAGCAAGCATAAGAATAGTGGATATATTGTTAAAGGATAAATGTTAAGGAAATCACTCGTAACTAACGAGTGATTTTCTATAATGGCCATGTTTAGACTTATAATCATAATAGGATTTTCCAATATGACTCAAATATTTTACAGGAGGGTGGCAAATTGGAATATAAATATAGGTCCGGGGATGTGGAGAAGATTTTAGGCATATCTGTTGAAACCCTACGATTTTTTGAAAATATAGGCCTAATTAAGCCAGAAAGGGATCCAAATAATAATTATAGGTATTATAGGCATATAGATTTGAACAAGATAGTAGCTTATAAATTCTATAGGGGTTTCGAGTTTACCTTAGACGAATCATTGGATATTTTAGTTTATAAAAATGAAGAAGTTGTGGACAAGCTAAATGAAAAGGCTATTGAAATAAAAGAAAAATGCGAGTATTACCAAAATCTGCTACAAAGATTATTGGATTTAAAAGAATCCTTGGAAGAAGGGCATAAGCTCTATGATTTTAAGATAGAAGATAGTCCTGAACTCCTATTATACTTCAATCAAACCAATGATGAGTTTGAGACAGATGATATTTATTTAGAAACCACAAGGAAGTATTTAGAGTTTTTACCCTTTGTATACCTGGCAGTCCATATACCTGAAAAAGATGGGAAATTAGTAGATGATGTCCATTATGGATATGCAGTTAATACCATGTATACCAAAGTAGTAGAAAGCTTAAAAAACACCATGGGGAAAGTATATCCTTCTAAAAAATGTATTCATACCTTTGTCAAGGTGGAGAATAACGGCCCCCTTAGTTTAGCTTCCTTAGAACCAATATTTCAGTTTATGGAAGAAAAGGATTTAATCTTGGATGGAGACGTGGTGGGCTGGATTTTAAATGAGGAAGTATTGCCTGATGATATTGTAAGGTATTTTGAACTTTGGATTCCCATTAAAGAAAAAAATAGTAAAAAGGTCTTGACTCCGTAGCTACTACCACCCTTATAATCCTAATTGATAGATAAATAACTAACAACACCTTGTTATAAAATAGGATTATAAGGGGGTAATAAGATGACAAAAAAGGCATTTAGCAGGTCCTTAGCCATCATTTTGGTCTTAGTATTAAGTTTAAGTACCATCTTAGTGGGATGTACTAAGGAGCAGGATACAGAAGTTGCAGGCAGTGATAGTACAGGAACTTTATTTACTCCTGGAACTTATGAGGGAGAGGGACAGGGATTTAATGGCCCTATTAAGGTTTCTGTAACAGTTACTGAAAATGAAATCACCAAGGTTGAAGTAGTTGAACACAGTGAAACTGAAAACATTGCTACAAGTGCAATCGAGCAAATTCCAGCAGCCATAGTAGAGCACCAAACTGTTGCTGTAGACGGGGTAACAGGTGCTACAGGGGCAAGCAATGGAATTAAAGAAGCTGTTAAGGAAGCTTTATTAAAAGCTGGAGCATCTGAGGACCAAATAAGTAAAGAAGTTAAGAAGGAAGCTACATCAAATGTAGTAGACTTGGAAGCAGATGTTGTAGTAGTAGGTGCTGGCGGTTCCGGTACAGCTGCAGCTGTAACTGCTGCGGAAAATGGAGCCAAGGTTATTGTATTGGAGAAAACAGCCATACCTGGAGGTACAACAGCTAATGGAGGAGGATTCTTTGCAGCTGATAGTAGAAAGGCCCGTGAAATAGGACATGAGCCAGTGGATACAGATATGATATTCGATATGTGGATGAAGGAAATGGACTGGAAGGCAGACGCAAATTTAGTAAGGCAGTTTTTAGACCTTTCCCATACTACAGCTGACTGGTTAGAAGACAGGGGCCTAGTCTTCCATAAGGTAGAGGAAGCAGTGCAGCAAAGCCATGCAGAGGGAACCCATGCTATCACAAGTATGACGATTATACAAAGACTTCAGAACAATTAGGTGCCATGTTGGACAAAATAGTGGAAGAATACGGTGCTGAAGTTTATTATGAAACTCCTGCAGTAGAACTAATAGCAGAAAATGGAGTTGTAACAGGTGTTAAAGCAGAGGGCAAAGATGGCACTATTTACAATATCAAGGCAAAATCTGTTATTTTAGCAACAGGCGGCTTTGTAGGGAATTCAGATATGGTGAAGGAAGCACTAAATGGAGTATCAGTTAATGCTTCAGGCTACAATACCAATGTTGGAGACGGTATTAATATGGCATTGGAATTAGGAGCTGCTACAAGAAGTATGGAAGCCATGGTATTGCATACCTTTAGTATAGAAGGCGGCTCTGAGGTTAAGGGTGAATATGATTTTATGGACCGTTACTTAGCTACTAACTCCTTAGCCTATATGCCAATAGTACCTTGGTTAGATGCTCAGGGCTTCCGTTATGCCAATGAAGAAATAGTATATGATAGGGCCTTAAGTACCAATGCCTTAGTAGCTCAAGGTAACTATGCTTGGTTTATATATAACGAAGAGCTGTTAAATATTCTAGAAAATGAAGGTGCAGCTGCAGCAGGAATGAAGGAAAGTATTGCAATGGGTCCAATGCCAGACATTACACCACTTCACAGGGGATGGAATAAGCTAACTGAAATAGTTGGCCAAATGGTAGAAAATGGACACGTGAAAAAAGCAGATACCTTAGATGAATTGGCTAAGGAAACTGGAATGGATCCAGAAATATTAAAGGCAACTATGGCCAAATACAATGAGGATGCAAGAAACAAAGTAGATACCCTGTTTGGCAAAGACGGAGACCTAATGTTTGAAATGAGCAGCGGCCCATACTATGCATTTAAAGTTACAGCCAACAACCTATGTACAGTAGGTGGAGTTCGTATAAATGCTAATTTCCAAGTAGTACTAAATGATCCTGAAAACGGATATACGCCAATTAAAAACCTATATGCAGCTGGTGCAGATGCTGGCGGTCTATACTCCGACCACTATGCTCACACAATCGAAGGTGCAGCCCAAGGCTGGGCATATAATTCAGGAAGGCTAGCTGGTGCAAGGGCCACAGAAAACGCCTTAGGTATAAAAATAGACTTATTTAAAGAATAAATATAGGCTATAGTTTATGAAGAAAAACAACACCCAAATAATGGGTGTTGTTTTTTTAGTGATGAATGTCTTATACCAAAACAAGCATTTTAATTTCCATATAGTTCACTATGATAATATGATATAATAAAAAATAGTTAAGAGTGAATAGTGAATGGTAACAGTGGAAGTCATTTGCCAGGGTTATGAGTGTTGCACTATAAGTTTAGTTATTCACTAATTAAGGTGGTGGTTTTATGGAAGACAAATTAGCTGAACTTAAAGAAAGTATTGAGATGCTTGAAGATATTTTGAACTATGCCTATGAGGGCTATGTTTTAGTGGACCCTGAAGGCAGGATAGTGAAGATGAATTATGAAAAACTCATGGGCATTAAAGAGGAAGATGCCATTGGCAAGCCTGTTCAAGAAGTAATAGAAAATACCCGGATGCATATTGTGGTAAAAACAGGCAAAAAGGAAATAAGGGATGTTCAAAGAATTCAAGGCCACGATATGATAACAAACCGGATTCCCATTATTAAGGAGAATAAGGTAATTGGGGCTGTAGGCACAGTTTTATTTAAGGATATAAGTGAAGTGAAAGAGCTGGCCCACCAACTCCTGGATTTGCAGTCGAAAATTAATAAATATAAGGGTGAAATCGAAAGGATTGAAGGGACTAAATACTCTTTTGATAGTATAATTACCAGAAATCCAAAGATGGAATATCTAAAAAAAGTAGGCAAAAGGGCAGCTGAAACCAATTCAACTGTCCTAATAATAGGAGAATCAGGTACTGGTAAGGAGCTCTTTGCCCATGCAATTCATAGGGCAAGCTATAGGAGGGCTGAGCCCTTTATAGCTATTAATTGTGCTGCAATCCCTAGAGGCCTGTTGGAGTCTGAACTCTTTGGCTATGACAGGGGGGCCTTTACAGGAGCAAGGAGGGAAGGCAAGCCAGGAAAATTTGAGCAAGCCCTGGGTGGTACCATATTTCTAGACGAAATAGGGGATATGCCCTTGGAAATGCAAGCTAAAATACTCAGGGTCCTAGAATCTAAGGAATTTGAGAGGATAGGCAGCAACAAAAAAATAGCCTTTGATGCAAGGGTTATAGCAGCTACCAATGAAAACTTAGAAGAGGCAGTTACAAAAGGCAAGTTTAGAGAAGACTTATATTATAGACTAAATGTTGTTTCCATAGATATACCACCCCTTAGGGAGAGAAAAGAAGATATTGAGCCCTTAGCTAATCATATATTGAAGTACCTTTTACAGGAGATGAAGTTAGGTGAAAAGGAAATTACCAAGGAAACTATGAAGATATTAAAAAAATACAATTGGCCTGGCAATGTTAGGGAACTGAGGAACGTATTGGAAAGGGCCGTAAACCTTTCAACGGGAAAGTTGATTCTGCCGGAACATTTACCAGAAAGGCTATTAAATGGAAGTATCCATATTGCAGGCAGTGTAGAGGACATACCCTTGCTGAGGGATGTAGTTGCCGAGGCTGAAATAGAGGCCATCAGAAAGGCCCTTATCCTATCTAATGGCAACAAATCCCTAGCAGCAGAAAGATTGGGAATCCATAGGACAGCCTTATACAAAAAGATTGATAAATACAAAATAAGTGATGTATAAAAATGTATACAGTTTTAGGGCGAATGTAGATAATCTGATACAGAAAAAAACATGAAAAATGTTAGAAGTGTAGTCAATTATCTACATTTTTTCTTTTGCAAAGATTTACCTTTTTTTCAGTAGGAAGAGATGAAATTTAGGAATCTGTAAATTTCAATGTTTCTAGATAGGACCTTATCCGTACAAAAAAATGGCATGAATTTTGCAATTATAAAATGGCGAGAAAAAATTTTTTGACAAAAGTCTGCTCATAATTAAGATTAAAAATAAATTTATGGGAGGTAGAAAAATGAGAGAAGTAGTTATTGCATCAGCAGTTAGAACACCTATAGGTTCCTTTGGAGGAATGTTTAAAGATGTATCAGCTGTACAACTTGGTACAGTAGTGGCTAAGGAAGCTCTAAAAAGAGCAAAGGTAGAGCCTAATATGGTAGATGAGGTAATTTTTGGAAATGTATTACAGGCAGGCTTGGGACAAAACGTTGCTAGACAAATTTCAGTCCATGCAGGTATTCCTATTGAGGTACCGTCTTACACAGTTAATAAGGTTTGCGGTTCAGGACTTAAGTCAGTAGCCTTAGCAGCTCAGGCCATTATAGCAGGAGAGGCTGAAATAGTATTGGCCGGCGGTACAGAAAACATGAGCCAAGCTCCATATCTGCTGAAATCTGCTAGATGGGGACAGAGAATGGGCAATGCTCAGTTAGAAGACTATATGGTTCAAGACGGCCTATGGGACGTATTCAATGACTACCACATGGGAATTACAGCAGAGAATATCGTAGAGAAATATGGCCTAACTCGTGAAGAACAAGACCAGTTGGCCTTAGAAAGCCAAAGAAAGGCTGAAGAAGCTGTAAAAAGCGGTAGATTTAAAGATGAAATAGTTCCAGTTGAAATTCCACAAAGAAAAGGGGACCCAATCATTGCAGATACAGATGAGTATCCAAGATTTGGTACTACTATTGAAGCCCTAGCTAAACTTAGACCAGCATTTAAGAAAGACGGAACAGTAACTGCAGGAAATGCTTCCGGTATCAATGATGGTGCAGCTGCCTTAGTTGTAATGAGCAAGGAAAAAGCAGAAGAATTGGGAATTACTCCATTGGCAACAATCCTTTCCTATGCTTCAGCAGGAGTAGATCCATCTATCATGGGAACTGGACCAATACCTGCTACTAAAAAGGCACTGGCTAAGGCTAATTTGACAGTTGAAGACTTAGACTTAATCGAAGCAAATGAAGCCTTTGCTGCTCAAGCCTTATCAGTTATTAAGGACTTGAACTTTGATACATCAAAGGTAAATGTAAACGGGGGAGCCATTGCACTAGGCCATCCAATTGGAGCTTCAGGTGCAAGAATCCTAGTTACCCTTCTACATGAAATGGCTAAGAGGGATGCCAAAAATGGTCTAGCTACTTTATGTATTGGTGGCGGCCAAGGAATAGCAATGATAGTTAAAAGATAATAAAAATTTAGATAAAACCATGTTTAGAGTTTGACAAGTAGGGGCGGAATTTGTTATTATATTAACAAACATATAATTGCCAATTTTATCCTTCGCTGGGCTTATGATTCTAGCCTAGCGAAGGACCTAGACCCAGACAATTGTCAATTGCCAATTGTCAACTGAATTAAACGGAGGTGTGGTATTATGAACAAAGTTATATCCATTGAAGAAGCAATATCACATATTAAAGATGGTATGACTATAATGATTGGTGGCTTCTTAGGTTGCGGTTCTCCTCATAGGCTGATTGATGCCCTTGTGGAAAAGGGAGTAAAGGACTTGACCCTAATCTGCAACGACTCTGGTTTTCCCGATATTGGAGCTGGAAAATTAGTAGTCAACAGGCAGATTAAAAAACTCATAGCCTCCCATATTGGTACTAATCGTGAAACTGGAAATCAAATGAATGCTGGAGAATTGGAAGTAGTCTTAGTTCCTCAAGGAACCCTTGCTGAGCAAATTAGGGCTGGAGGAGCTGGCATTGGTGGATTTTTAACACCTACAGGTGTAGGCACTGTAATTGAAGAAGGCAAACAAAAAATAGAAATAGATGGAAAAACTTATCTTTTAGAACTACCCCTTAGAGCGGATGTAGCTTTAATCGCAGGACACACAGTAGATAAGTTTGGAAACATCGTATATTACGGTGCTACAAGGAACTTTAATACCCTAATGGCTACAGCAGCAGATACTGTAATAGTAGAAGCAGAAAACATAGTAGAAGTTGGAGAAATAGATCCAAAACAGGTTGTTACTCCAGGTATCTTTGTTGATTATATTGTTGGGGGTGGCAAATAATGGATAAGAAGGAATTCATTGCTAGACGTGTTGCGAAGGAATTAAAAGATGGTGACGTAGTTAACCTAGGCATTGGATTGCCGACAATGGTAGCTAACCATGTACCAGAAGATATTAATGTATATTTTCAATCTGAAAATGGATTTATAGGCCTCGGACCTGCCCCAGAGGAAGGCCAAGAGGACCCATATATTGTAAATGCAGGAGCTCAATGTGTAACTATAATACCAGGTGGAGCAT
>JAAYHU010000049.1 GCA_012735245.1 Tissierellia bacterium | reverse complement strand
TTCCATTTATAATTGCTTCTCTAATTATCTCTAATCCCTCTATCATTTGCCCCATAGCAATGCAACTTCCTATATGGGATATCTGCATTGGTAGACCAGTTATTTCAGAAATCCTAACAAGTTCCTTTATAGAAGATACTCCTTCTTTAGCGTCCTTTCTATAATGGGCTGAAAGCAAAATATCATAATCCCTCAAAGAATTGCTAATCTCAATTAGTTCTTCAAAGGATATTCCAGGAGAGTATTCAATACCAAAGGACAAGCCTATAGCTCCATGTCTTACTATATCATTCCTGATTAGCTCAATCATTTTTAATATTTCATTTTTGGTAGCTTCTCTATACCTATCTATACCAAGTTGATTTCGATAATAATTATGACCTGTATAAAGCATATAATTAACAGGGGCACCATACTTTTCTACATAACCCAAAAAATCACCTATTGATTGCCTAATGTTTCCACAATTGCCCCCTACACATGTAGTAACCCCCATTTGCAACATCTTATTAGCAATATCATAAGCATCTCCATCTTCAGTATTTCCAATAAGTTCTTCATGCATATGTATATCAATAAATCCTGGAGACACAATTTTCCCTTCTGCATCGATAACTACTTTCCCGTTAGTTAGGACTCTACCAATAGATGCAATTTTCCCATCCTTAATTCCTATGTCTTGAGCCTTTAAAGTGTTACTGTCATAATCAACTATATTTCCATTTTTAATAATAATATCATACATATTCTCTACTCCTTACTTAATTTATTCTCATGGAACCATGTTTATCCAATATCTCATGAAAGTAAAAGGCTTCCTTGAGTAAATGAGGAGTGTGTGATTTATAGGCTTTGGTTGCTGTTTTATAGTAATCCATAAGTAGTGGTCTAAAATAGCTATTACTACAGTTGTTTATAATAGACAAAGCTCTTTCCTTAGGTGATAAGCCCCTTAAATCGGCTATACCTTCTTCTGTAATTATCACATCTACATCATGTTCTGTATGATCTACATGAGAAGCAAATGGTACAACGGTAGATATCTTACCATTCTTAGCTGTAGACTCTGTAAAGAATACGGATAGGTATGAGTTTCTTGCAAAATCACCTGAACCTCCAATTCCATTTACCATATTTCTTCCTAATATATGTGTAGAATTTACATTACCAAAAATGTCAACTTCTACTGCTGTATTTAAGGCTATGACGCCTAATCTTCTAATTACCTCTGGGTTATTACTTATTTCTTGAGGTCTAAGGATTATTTTTTCATTATATAATTTCAAGTTCTTATAGAACTTTTCTAATCCTTCAGGTGATAGAGTCACAGAAGTTCCTGAAACGATATTTACTTTCCCTACGTCTATCAAATCAAGAATTGAGTCCTGTATTACTTCAGTATAAAAATCAAGATTTTCAAAGTTAGAATTTTTAAACCCTTGTAAAACTGCATTTGCTACTGACCCTACTCCTGCTTGTAAAGGAAATAGCTTTTTTGGAAGCCTACCAACTTTTATTTCATGCTTCAAAAACTCAATTAAGTAATTTGCCATTTTAATATGATTCTCATTTATGGGATTAAAAGGTCTTACATTATCTTTTTTGTCTGTTACTACTATCGCTTCGACTTTGTTAACATCAATAGGAATATATTTATGACCAATTCTATCAGATGCTTTTATTATCGGTATAGGTTCTCTATATGGAGGATTTTTGACTTCGTATATATCATGAATACCAATCAAATCCATTGGTTGACTTGTATTTATTTCTACGATGATTTTTTCAGCTTGCCTAACTATTGCTGGAGTTATTCCAACTGACGTTGATGGAACAATATATCCTTCTTCTGAAATTTCTATTGCCTCCACTATAGCTAAATCAATTTTACCTAAAAATCCACAATTTATATATTGTGGTAGATGACTTAAATGTAGATCTACAAAATCTATATACCCATTGTTAATTGAATCCCTACAATAGTTGTTGGTTTGGTATGGAAGTCTTTTTTTAATAATATTTCTTTTAGATAGCTCACCATCTAACTCATCTCCAACTGAAGCTCCTGTAATAAGGGTTATAGATAAATTTTCATTGCTTTCTTCTACTCTTTTTGCTAAGGCTAAAGGAACTTCCTTCGGATAACCAGAAGGGGTAAAACCACTTGTTCCTATTATCATTCCATCCTTTATTAAATGGGAGGCATCTTCAGCAGTAGCTAACTTTTTTCTCAAATTCTCTCCTTTTATTCTATCCTGAATCATTCTGATGTTACCTCCTATAGAAAAAAGTAATATATAATAGGCAGAAAATTATCTGCCTATTATATTTCATATCAGTATATTTCACAAAATTCTTCTGCTATTTTACAATATATCTCTACATAATCTACTAGATGCTTGATTGGTATCCTTTCATCTTTAGTATGTGAGTATGAAATATCGCCAGGACCTGTAACTACAGTTGGAATTCCTGCAAAGTGGGACAATAAGGCTGCATCTGTCCAACCCCTTCTCCTTGTTATATCAGGTTCCTTATTGATAACTTTTTTTAAAGCATTTTTTGTTGCAATTACGATATGATCATCTGGTGGAGTCATTAAATATACATGGTCAAGAGTCAAGAAATTGTTTTCCATTCTTATAAGTTCAGCATCAAATTGAGGATCTTCATGTTTTATCTCATCTATTATTTCTTGTAACTCATTAAAAACAGACTCTACACTTTCTCCAGGTATATATCTTCTATCTATCTGAATGGAACAGCTATCTGCTACAGTGCTTGGTTGACTCCCTCCTTCAATCCTACCAAAATTCAATATGGAAGGACCCATGAACTCATTATACCTTTCCTCTAATTTTGGCATCAACTTTTCTTCTATTCTAGTTATCAACTTAGCAGCTTTTGATATTGCATTGATACCTAAATGTGGAACTCCACCATGAGCTGCCTTTCCTTTTATTTTTATTTCTATCCATTCCAAGCCTCTATGACCTAATGCATACTCATAATTAGAAGGTTCCCCAACTATAGCTCCATCAGCTTTTATTCCTGATTTCACTAATGCTTCAGTTCCATCACTTTGCTCTTCTTCTCCTAATACACCTGTAAAAATAATGTTACCTTTCATTTTATAATTTGATCTTTTTATAGCTAACATAGCTATTAACATTGATGCAATAGGTCCTTTCATATCAGAAGTTCCTCTGCCCCAAATGTATCCATCTTTAACTTCTGCCCCAAATGGCTCAATAACCATATTATAGGGTGGAACAGTATCCATGTGTCCATTAAACATTAGAGTTTTTCCAGTTCCTTCACCTTTAAGATAAGCGATTACATTTTTTCTGGGACCATCAACTTCTTGAAATTCAACTTCAAGACCATTTTCTCTACAAAAGTTATAAATATACTCCGCGACGTCTTTTTCCCTATATTCCACATCTTTATGACTTGGAATCCTTACTAAATCCTGTGTCAATTTTATTACTTCTTCCTCTGTGAAGAATTTTTTAAAATCTAACAAAACTTCACCCCCATAGATTAGAAAGGTCCATAAGAAATTGCGTTAGCTATTATTAAAAATACCATACCTGTACCAATCAAAATTAGCATTAATGGCCATATAAATTTAAACCATTTTTCATATGGTACATTACCCATAGATAAATATCCCATTAATGCTGCAGATGTAGGTATTATTGAGTTAGTAAATCCATCTCCAAATTGGAAAGCCATTACAGCAGTTTGTCTTGTTATTCCCAACAAATCTGATAATGGTACCATAATTGGCATAGTGGCTGATGCTTGTCCACTTCCGGATGGTATAAAGAAGTTTATTACTACTTGAACTATATACATACCAATTACTGATAAGGATTTTGGTAAAGCCTTAATTGCATTAGCTAAACCATATACAATAGTGTCAATTATTAGACCATCTGTCATTACTATCAAAATTCCACGAGCTACACCTACTACCAAAGCTCCAAAGGCAATTGACTTAGCGCCTACAACAAATTCACTTGCAATCTTGCTAGGTCCTAATCCACCTATCAAACCACTTATGATTCCCATTGCTAAGAATGTAGAACCTATCTCAACAATATACCAACCATATTTAAATACTCCTGTAATAATAACTGCAAATCCTGCAACAATTGTAAGTAATATAATTTTATGCCTAATATTCATTTCTGGTACATTAGATAAATCTATTCTTTTTCCGCTTTCTTCCTTTTCTAATTCAGCAACTACACTGGCACTTGGATCTTTTTTAACCTTTTCTGCATATCTAATTAAGTATATTGCAGTAATTATTAATAAAACAATAAATGTAACTATCCTTAATCCTATACCTGAAAACAATGGCAATTCTGCTATACCTTGAGCTACTCCAACTGTAAATGGATTCATAAATCCTGAGTTAAAACCGCAAGCAGCTCCTAAAGTTATCATTGCTGTACCAGTTATTGCATCAAATCCCAAGGCACGAGCTAAAGCTATACCTATAGGTACAAATACTATGGTTTCTTCTGCCATACCAAAAGTTGCTCCACCTAAACCAAATATTACCATGAAGATTGGAATCATTAACTTTTCTTTTCCATTCAACTTCTTTGCCATTATTCCTATACCTGCTTCTATAGTTCCAGTAGCAGTTATAATTTGGAATGATCCTCCTACTACAAATATGAAAAATATTATTTGAGCAGCTGCTTCCATTCCTCTTGGAACAGCTTGAATGACCTCAAAGGGCTTAATAGGATTTGGGTCAACATAGTGGAAAGAATTTCCATCAACAACAGTTCTACCCGTATTAGGATCTTGGACTCTATCAAACTGTCCTGCAGGTATAACATAGGTTAAAATTGACATGATAATAATAACTGAGAATAAAATTACGTAAGTATGAGGTACTTTAATTAGTTTTTTCTTTGCAGTTTTTTCCATTAAATAATCCTCCTTTATTTTTTATTTTTACCTACTAAAAAAACCTTTTCCTTTCTTCCTACCTCCTTTACCATAGATTTAAATTATTTATTTTATCTGCATAATATTTAAGCCTTTCCAATATATGTTCCCTTTCAACCTCGTTGATTGTGTCCTTTATGTATTTTACTGCTATGCATCCTGTAACCTTGTTTTTAATATTTCTAACTGGTACCCCAATTCCTACAGTTCCTTTCATATATTCTTCATCACTTATTGTAAAACCCTGTTTTCGTATTTTTGAATACTCATCCAATAACTTATCTGGATCAGTTATGGAATTTGGACCTCTCTTATCTAGTTTAGATGAATAAACTATTTCCTTAAGTTTCTCATATGGTTCATAATATGCCATAATACACTTTCCATAGACCCCACAATGAATAGGATAATATGTTCCAACCCTATATCCTATTTGGACTGCTTGGTAGCTCTCCAACTCAAATATACTTAATATCTTATCTTCAACTAAAATGGCATAGCCAATAG
>JAAYHU010000048.1 GCA_012735245.1 Tissierellia bacterium | reverse complement strand
TTTGGTGGCTCCTAAGCTATAATGTTAAAACAAGGGGTAATACCTTATATGCCAAGTCTACATTTTTCATTTTCATTTTTATTATGATATTGTTTATCTCATTTTTACTTGCAAGGTATGATGATAATTCAAACATAGATGTAACCCTTAACTCCTTACCTATAGATAGAAAAACTATTGTAAGAGCAAGATATATTTCTATTGCCTTATATACTATCTTCATTTCCATAGGTTTTTTTATAGTATTTAATCTAAGCTATACAAGATTTGCCCGCATAATTGGAAGTATAAGTACAAATCTTTTTGATATCTTGTTTGTATTTGGAGTTGCTTCAATATTTTATTCATTTTATTTACCCCTTTATTATTTTGATTTAGGAAAAGCAAAGAATTTCAATGAAATGTTTATTGGAATATTAATCATTATTCCAGTCCTTATACTTAAATATAAAGATAAGCTTCAAAGTATAGAGCTAATAAATACCCTATTTAATACGGGATTTAATAATTTTGCCTTAATAGTTGTAGCAATTGGGATAGTTTTATATTTATTATCACTACAGTTATCAAAGCTAATATATAATTCTAAAGAATTTTTATAAGGAGGAATTGAGAGGCAGGTCTTATAAGCAAGAATTGCCTCTCTTTATATAAATAACTGAATGTCAGAATTCAGGGCTTCTACTATAAAATCCTCTGCTGTGGCCATACTGACTTCTTTAAGGAGTTCTTCCTCTCCTATGCCCATGACCTCGCAGGACAGTTTGCAAGCCTTCATACTTACGCCTTTTTTCAAGGCCCCATTTAGAAAATCAGACAGCTTAGGTGTATTTGTATCTTCCATCATATCTACTAAAAGTTTCTTTCCAATACCTGCAAAATTCATCTTAGACAAGGGCAAATCTTCAATATGCTTTGGACTCATATTGGCAAACATTTTCTCCATTGTAGTCTTTTCTCCTTCTGGGATATTATTTGGATTCTTAACTAGAAATAAGCCCCAGAAGGCAAAAAACATACTGACTTCTATATTCAAATCTCTGGCTGAATTAGCTAAAATCAAGGCTGCTAAGGCCTTGTCATAATCACCGCTAAACATGAGTATGCTCATCTTGCTGTTTCCATTACTCATAAAAAAACCTCCTTTCCACTAGCATTGGCAGAAAGGATGGTTTCTATACTTATATTTAAAGAAATTTATATTTTCACTAATACTTTTCAATAGGTTTGCAAATAGGTATATTTCATTATAATCATTATATAGGCCGAAACTTATCCTAACTAGGCCAGGACGAGGCAGGGATTCATCCCTTAAGTACTTTTCCATTTCTTTGTCTGAAATTTTAAGGAGCCTCTGTACATAGGGTTGGGCGCAGAAACAGCCATTTCTAACAGCAACTCCCCCTTCTCCAGCAAGGATGGCTGCCAACTCATTGTGGTCTAGGCCTTCCATATTAAAGGAAATAATGGAAACCTTTTCATGGACCCTCATATCATCGTATAGAATGACCTTAGGTATATCCTTCATTAATTCTAGGGCATATTTAGTTAAGTTCCTTTCATATTTCTCAATGCTTTCCATATTTAGACCCTGCAAAGTCTTTATGCTAGTAGCTAAGGCAACTACCCCCATTAAATTAGGGGTGCCTGCTTCTTCCTTCTCAGGAGGGTCTAACCATATTACATCCTTAGTAGAGACAAATCTTACAGTACCTCCCCCCACTTGTTCAGAAAAACCAGGATAAAATATTTCCTTTGGGCAGATTAAAGCTCCAATGCCAAAGGGGGCATACATTTTGTGGGCGGAGAAAACTAAGAAATCTATATGACAAGGACTATCTGGTGGCATCATGTTAAAACTACTATGGGGAATAAGCTGGGCTCCATCAACTAAGATTTTAGCCCCATACTTGTGGCAAATCCTTGCAATATCATATATGGGATTAATATATCCTGTTACATTGGATGCCCCTGTTACTGCAACTAAGCCAACCTTGCCCTTATAGAGTTTAAGCTTAAACTCTAAGTCATCTAGGGATAATCTTCCCAATTCATCTACCTCTACAAAGTCTGTTTCATACCTATACTTCCATGGCAGGAAATTTGAATGGTGCTCCATATATGTAGTTAATACTACCTTATCTCCTAAAGTATCTTTCAACCTATAGGATAGTTTATTTATACATTCTGTAGTGTTTTTCAAAAATACTACTGTGTGGTAGTCCCTACAGCCACCAACAAAATCCAGGACTATTTCCCTTCCTTCGTCATATACCCTAGAGGATACAATGGATTTATAGCCTGAACCCCTATGGACAGAAGAATAAACATTGGAAAAATCTACGATTTCTTTAATGACAGATTTAAAGGGAGGAGTTGTGGCAGCATTATCAAAATTAATATATTTTACAGACTTTCCATTGTTTAACTTTACTAAGGTATCTACCCCTTGAACTAAGTCTCTATACATAAAATCCCCCTTACCATTATTCATATAATACTATTTTATTAACAAGTATATATTTGGTGCTTAGGTATTTGTGGTATAATAAACTGAGAATAAGGGAAAGGAAGTGACTTAGGGTGAAACTTAAAAAATCAACTATAGCAGACTTAGCTCTCTTATTAGTAGCTATTATCTGGGGATCGGGTTTTATAGTAACTAAAAATGCCTTAGACAATATTGGGCCTTATTATCTGTTATTTTCCAGATTTATAGTAGCTAGTACCGTCTTAGGTACAATAATGTACAAGAAAATAAAAAATGCTACAAAGGAGGATATAAAGGCTGGAATAATAATTGGGCTATTTTTATTTGCAGGCTTTGCTACCCAAACCGTAGGACTCCAATATACTGAAGCAGGAAAACAAGCTTTCATTACAGCTACCAATGTGGTAATGGTACCTTTTATCTATTGGGGCATATCTAAAAAGCGGCCTGATAAATATGAAGTGTTTGCAGCTTTCCTATGCCTAATTGGTATTGGAATACTAAGTCTAAACAGGGATTTTACCATGAATATTGGCGATTTACTAACCCTAATATGTGCAGTCCTATTTGCTTGTCATATTTCTTCAACGGGATATTTTGCAAAGGAATTAGATCCATATGTAATATCTGTAGTTCAAATGGCTACAGCAGCAGTACTATCTTTGATCTTTGCCCTTATATTTGAAGGGACAAACTTCCCCCTTGAGAGAAGCACTATAATTCCAGTATTGTACCTGGCTCTTTTCAGTACCATGGCAGCCTTTCTAATTCAAACCGTTGCGCAAAAATACACTAGTTCAACCCATGCAGCCATAATTTTGAGTCTAGAAGCTGTTTTTGGCAGTACCTTTGCCATAATATTTTTAAAAGAGGCAGTTACCATTAAATATTTTATTGGCTGTATGGCAATACTTATATCAGTTATTACAGCTGAAACCAAGTGGGAGTTCATAAGGTTTAGGGAGAAAGCTGAATAAACTGGAGGTAAATATGAAGATATTTCTGATATCAGATGATGAAAAAGAAAAAAATGCCCTAAGGCGGATTATAACCAATAATGATCTAGGTTTTTTGTCAGGGGAATCCAATAATATGAAGGGGATTAAAGAAGATATTATGGATATCAAGCCTGATTTAATAATCCTAAATATTCCAAAGGAAGACTTAAGGAGACTAGATATTATCAAGGATATAAGGAAAAATATTAGCACTCATTTTATTATAATTTCAAATCCCGATTCTAAAAAAATGGTTGAAATAGCATATAGGTATGGTGTAGATTTCTTTATTTTTAAGCCCATAAGTGATTTTGAAGTGTCAACTTTGATAAAGAGGGTGAGAGATAAGCTATTGATTGACAAACAGATAACAAAAATATACCAATTAATAAGCGATATCAAACAATATGATGAGGAAGTTTTGGATTCTCACAATTGGGAAAAGGAAATAAATGCTATTTTGCTTAAATTGGGGATAATAGGAGAAAATGGTAGCGAAGACCTAGTAAAAGTTGCAAAATACATAATTGAAAACGATATTAATTTGAATTATATGAGCATTAGAGAACTATGTTCTAGGTTTACTGACAATCCAAAGGCCATGGAACAGAAGATGAGAAGGGCCATAAATATAGCCATGACAAACATTGCCAGCCTAGGTATAGAAGACTATATGAATGAAACCTTCGTTGAATATTCAAATACACTCTTTAACTTTGAACAGGTGAAAAAGGAAATGGATTATTTAAGAGGAAAGTCCTATGAAAAAGGTTCCATCAATATGAAACGGTTTATTTCAGGCTTATGCACAATATGTGATAATAATAACAATATATTGAGAAACATCTAACAATTTATAATTTTCTGAAAACAATATTGAGTTTTTTTGAAACTTTTTGAAACCTCCTGTATATAATTTTCTCATATTATATTTAAAGGAGGAATAGTATGGACTTTATAATGAACATTAATTCATTCATCAATGGCATTGTATGGGGTCCACCGATACTTATCTTAATTGTCGGTACCGGTATTTACCTAACTGTTCGCACTAATTTCTTTGCTATTACTAAGCTTGGTTATGTTCTTAAGCAAACTCTTTTCAAGATGTTCTCCAAAGAACAACATGGAGAAGGAGAGGTTACAGCCTTCCAGGCAGTTGCCACAGCTCTTGCAGCTACTGTTGGTACAGGTAATATTGCTGGAGTTGCAACAGCTATAGCTGCAGGAGGTCCAGGAGCAGTATTCTGGATGTGGATCGCAGCAGTGTTTGGTATGACAACAAAATATGCTGAGGTAGTCTTGGCTGTAAAGTACAGGGAAAAGACTGAAGACGGCAGATTCATCGGAGGTCCAATGTACTATATTGAAAAGGGCCTAAATCAAAAATGGTTAGCATACCTATTTGCATTCTTTGGAGCCTTAGCTGCATTTGGTATCGGTAATATGACTCAATCAAACTCTATAGCAGTAGCTATGGAAACGTCATTTAACATACCACCGCTAGCTATGGGAATCATAGTTGCTATAGCTGCTGGTGCAGTTGTAATAGGCGGTCTTAAGAGAATTGCACAAGTAACAGAACTTTTAGTTCCATTCATGGCAGCATTCTATATCCTAAGTGGATTAGCAATTATAATTCTTAACATTGGTCAATTACCTGCTGCAATTGCAACAATCGTTAAAAGTGCATTTACTGGTCAAGCTGCACTTGGAGGCTTTGCTGGAGCTACTGTTATGCAAGCTATGAGATACGGGGTAGCTCGTGGAGTATTTACAAATGAGGCAGGACTAGGTTCTGCTCCAATAGCACACGCTGCAGCTACTACAGACCATCCAGGACGTCAAGGTTTGTGGGGAGTATTCGAAGTATGGATCGACACATTAATCATAGCTACTATAACAGCCTTAGCAATTACA
>JAAYHU010000047.1 GCA_012735245.1 Tissierellia bacterium | reverse complement strand
GCTTCTTCCCGAAGGAATCAGTCGCAAATACCTCGCTCGACTTGCATGTGTTAGGCACGCCGCCAGCGTTCGTCCTGAGCCAGGATCAAACTCTCATTTAAAAAGTTTGATTAGCTCTTATTGTTTACCTCAAAGTCTCACACTGTTTAGTTGTCTTGGTTCATTGTCCTCTCTCATGAGGTCACTTACATAGTATAGCAAAATTTTTATTTCTTGTCAACACTTTTCTTTTTTTATATTTTGTATTAAATTCAGTGCTGACAATTTAAAAATATACACTGTTTTTCTATTTTTGTCAATATTTTTTTGATTTTTATTTAAAAAGTTTATATTTCTGTTATACTTAATATATATGATAATATGTCTATAAGTCGGAAGAGACTTTATCTCATCCTTTCACTTATCCATAGAAGTTGTTTCATTTAATTCAAACTTATTGAATATTACTAAGGGGTGTTTTTATGGATTTTCGACAATTAGAAACTTTTGTAGAAGTGGCAAAGCTTAAGAGTTTTTCCAAAGCTGCGGAAAAACTCTATATAACTCAGCCTACAGTTACCAATCATATTCAAAACTTAGAAAAAGAATTGGGAACTTTATTGATTAATAGATTTGGAAAGACCATTACTTTAACCCATGCGGGTAATATACTTTATAGTTATGCAATAAATATACTTAATACCTGTGACAAAGCAAAATTTGAGCTAGCCACATATAAGGGAAAGATTCAAGGACATATTAATATATATTCCAGTTCTGTACCAAGAAATTATTTATTGCCTAAGATAATAAATAGCTTCCTTAATGTTTATCCAGATGTAACTTTTAGTATAGGTCATGGGGATTCTAAAAGGGTTATTAGGAGTATCTTAGATGGGGAAACGGACTTTGGAATCTTAGGAGCTAAGTATTCATCAAATAATCTAAAATATTTAAACCTAATGGATGATGAACTAATCTTGATTACTCCCAATACAGATGGGTTTCCATATGATAATTTTTCCTCTTTAGATAAGGAGATACTATTTAAAGAAAAGTTTATCTTTAGGGAGGAAGGCTCTGGTACTAGGGCCTTAGTAGAAGAAGTTTTGCAAAAATCTAAAATTTCCTTAGATAAGATTAATATAATTGCCTATATAGAAGATACTAATATGATAAAAGAATTGGTCTCCTTAGGTGTTGGCCTAAGCTTCTTATCGAAAAGAGCTGTAAAAAGCGATATAGACATTGGAAAATATAAAGCTTTTTACATAAAGGATTTAAGCTTCACAAGAAAGTTTTATTTTGCATACCATAAATATAGGCAGTTGTCTCCTCTTAATGAAAAATTCAGAGATTTTATGTTTAACTATATAAAAGACCAAGAAATATAAGTTCCTTAGTCTTATAATTTTTTTATATTATTTTTATAAGCGAATATTGCAGCTTGAACCCTATCGTTTAAGTCCAGTTTCTTTAATATATTTGATACGTGATTTTTTACAGTCTTTTCGCTTATATATAGTCTTTCTGCAATATCCTTGTTATTTAATCCTTCTGCTATAAGTATGAGCACTTCGTATTCCCTATTAGTTAGGGAATTTATTTGCTCAATACTTTTATCTACTGAATCATCATCCCTAGATGCACTAACTAAGTCTGCAACACTGGATTGTATATATTTTTCCCCCTTTGCTACTCTACGAATTCCTTCGATTAAACTATTAGCACTGGAATCCTTTAACATGTATCCATTTGCTCCAAGTTTTAATGTTTTTAATATATATTCTTTATCCTCATGTATAGTAAGAATAATAACCTTAGACTTTATCCCCATATCCTTGAATCTTCTCAAGGCCTCTATGCCATTTATATTAGGCATATTAATATCTAGTAAGATAATATCTGGATTTAACTTTTCAGCCAGTTCAAAGGCCTCTTCCCCATCATTGGCTTGGCCAATAACACATATATCACCTTCCAGCTCAAGTATTTGCTTGATACCTTCCCTAATTAGTGCATGATCATCAGCAATCAATACAGTTATTTTTTTATTTTTCATTCTTTATCCCCTCGCTTAATGGTATAGACAGAGATATTTTAGTGCCTGTCCTACTAGATGATGTAATATTGAAGCTACCATTTAACAATTCTACTCTTTCTTTCATATTTATTAATCCAAAACCACTAGTAATGGTATTGTTCCTTTTTTTTAGCTCTTCTATGTTAAAGCCAATTCCATCATCAGAAACCACCAAATTGATTCTTTTTAAGGATCTTTCTATGATAATAGTAGCTGTAGTTGCCTTAGAATGTTTTCTTATGTTGCTTAAAGCTTCTTGGGTTATTCTAAATAATGCAATTTGAATCGTTGATTGAATATTATTGATCAATCCGTAGGTTCTCAAATTGACCTTAATTCCTGTATCTTCTTGAAAAATAGATATGTATCGTTCTAAGGTTGGAATTAGACCAAGATCATCCAAGGACATTGGCCTTAAATCATAGATTATCTTCCTAACATCCTTTAAAGTTAATCTAATTACATCCTTTAAGTTATTTAACTCTTTTTTTGCCCTTTCCTTATCTAATTCTATTAATCTTTCACACAGCTCTGTTTTGACTATAACGTTAGCCAAGGACTGAGCTGGCCCATCATGTATATCTCTAGCCAGCCTAAGCCTTTCATCTTCTTGGGCTTCGATGATTTTTATACCCAGAAAGTGTTTTTTACTTAATTCATCAACTGTTTCAACTATATTTTCTGCATTTCCCATTAAATACTCAGTAGCAACGCTGATTTGCTTGTTGAGATTTTCTGCCCTTTTTAAAACTTCAGCAGCATTTCTTAGTCTTAACTCTAATTCATTCCTTCTTTCTAACAAGTTTCTTTCTTCTTCCCTCTTTAGGAGCAGGCTAATTCTGGCTTCATTAGCCAAATCATAAGCTTCCTTAATATCTTCTTCTGTGTACATGTGGAAATTTTTACTCTTATTAGAAAGTTCTTTTCTACACCTTCTATTATATTCTTCCAGCCTTTCAATCTGATTTATAGTCTCGTTGATTTTAAGCTGAAGACTTTTTAATTCTTCTTCTATTCTTTTACACTCTTCTCTAGAATAGGTTACTATTTCAAATACTTCATCTTTACTTTTCATTATTGTATTAATGGTAGCTTCCAATATTTCATTTAATCTCTTAATAGAAAAATGCTTGTTAACCATATTTTATTAAACCTCAAGCTTCTCAATTTCTTCTATTTCATCGTCAGTTAAAACCTTTTCTAAGTCAATTAATATAAGAAGTCTTTTCTCATCTAATTTCCCCACCCCGGTAATAAATCTTTTATCTACACCGCTAATAAAAGATGGGGCAGGATCTATTTGCTCATCATTAACTCTTATTGTTTGGGATGCTTCATCTACTATAAATCCGACTTCCTTTTCATTTAATGTGATTACAATAATTCTTGTATCTTTGGTTATAGTCTCATCCCCTAGACCAAGTCGTTTCTTTAAGTTTATTACAGGTATAACCTTGCCTCTGTAATTAATAACCCCTTCAATAAAACTTGGAGTATTGGGTAAAGAAACGGCTTCTTCATATGGCCCAATCTCTTTAACATTCATAATATCAATACCAAATTCACTTTTCCCTAATTTGAACACCACATATTGGTTTTCAGCCATAATTATACCTCCTTTTTTAATTTTATATTAATATACTTAAGTTCCTTATAGGATATATTTAATTATATATCAAAAGAACTTAATATGGACTTTTCCAATAATAAGCCGTACTTTTTATTTTTCTTTTTGGCATCGCGCAAATACTTCTTTAAACCTTTATCAAAATCAAGCTTCTCACCAAAAAGGGCAACTTCTAAGGAAGTTCTTATTTTATTTATAACAAAATTTTCATCCCGATCCCAATTGTTTTTAATAGAGTCGATTATTACCATGCTCAGGGCTTGTACCACTTTATTATTATTATATCCTTTTTTTATCAAAGAATCTACATCTACTGAGTTATTAAGATAGTAATTTCCCTTATCTCTTGCTTCTTCCAATATTAATCTAGTATACCCTATTAGGCAGCCAATACCATCGCAATGGCCACAGTGGTTATCCCCTAGGCAAATATCATCCAAGATCTCCTTAAGGTTTTTCGTTTGCTCATATAGTATTGATGCAACTTGCTTAACAGGAGATTTTCCGAGTTTTCTTTTTCTTATTAAGTTGTCTATTAAATATAGTTCTATCATCAATAAGCCTATAATATAAAGTACAACATTAATTAAAGTTATATATTCTTTTGGAACTGTATTAAATAGTTTTAAAGTACCAAAAAATATAAATACTAGGGAGGATACGATTTTCACTGCAACATCTGGCACCTTGTCGCCTATTTTACTTCCAATAAATATTCCCATGGAAGAAGTGGCTACCATTCCCAAGGTTGTACCAATTAATATAAATAATGGGTAATTTCCTTCTGATGATAGGGTCATAGCTGTTAATTGAGTCTTATCCCCTAATTCTCCTATAAAAAAAGCCAAGGCTACTGTGATAATAGGATTAATTTCTTTATTATTGTCGATTTCTTCAGTATCACTATCACTCAATGCCATTATTCCAAAGATAACAAACATAATCCCCGCTATTATTTGTATTAGGTTCATAGGAACTACCTTAGATAAAAAACTTCCTAAAATTATAGCAATTCCATGGTTTAGTAAAACTCCAAAGACTACTCCTAAAATTACTTCCTTTACTTTGTAATGAGTGGCAAAGGTCATAGCGATTATTTGTGTTTTATCTCCCATTTCTGCAGCAAAAATTAATAAAAAGGCTCTTAGCATTTCCTTAAACATAGTATTCTTCCTTTCATAATTATAAAAGACTTTTAGCTAAATTAGCTAAAAGTCAAATATTCTCTTATTTTTAATTTAGATATTTTTCTCATATACTATTTTACCTTTTTTTATCACTTTATCTACATGGTTTATACCAAAATGATAGATAATATATTCTAAATTTGGTGCATCGAATATTACGATATCAGCTTGCTTTTCTACTTCTAGGCTGCCTACCTTCTCCTCTAAGCCTAGGGCTGCAGCACCATTTATAGTTACTGCTGTAATTACCTCCTCTGGAGTCAGCTTCATAATCAAAGAGGCAAAACTCATTATTAATAGTAGGTTTTCAGTAGGACAACTTCCTGGATTGTAGTCTGTTGAAATAGCTATGGCAACACCTTCTTCTATGATTTTCCTAGCCCTGGCAAATTTTCCTGTTTGTAAATTAAAGCTGGTACCTGGTAGTAGATTTGCTATTACCCCCTTAGCAGCCATTTCCTTAATCCCCTTGTCTGAGGCAGCTATTAAATGATCTGCTGTTATACAGTTTAATTCTGCAGCTAATTCTGCTCCACCTAGAGGCTTTATTTCATCAGCATGAAGTTTTAATCCCATGCCATGTTCCTTAGCTGCTAACAATATCCTCCTAGATTGCTCTATGGAAAATACACCTTCTTCACAGAAGACATCACAAAACTTGGCCAATTTTTTTTCAGCAACTTTAGGTATCATGTCTTCAATTATTATATCCACAAATTCATCAGGATTATTCTTGTATTTACTAGGTATTGCATGGGCTGCCATAAAAGTAGATACAATATCTATCGGATGGTCTTCATCTAACTTTTTAGCTACTTCTAATTGTTTAATCTCAGTAGAAAAATCATCTATTCCATAACCGCTTTTTGCTTCTACTGTTGTTACCCCATAGGAAAGCATAATATCTAAGCTCTTTTTAGCCTTCAGATATAATTCGTCAAAACTTGCCTCCTTAGTTGCCTTAACTGTAGAATGGATTCCACCACCTGCTGCTAAAATATCTAAATAGGATACCCCCTTCAATTTCATTGCCAATTCATTTTCTCGAGACCCCCCATGGACCAAATGGGTATGGGAATCAATTAGGCCTGGTGTAACAGTCTTTCCCACACCACTTAATACAATGGTATCTTCGTCTACTACAATATGAGGTGGGAGATTGCCTTCTCCCACATATATTATCTTCTCTCCATTTAAAGCTATTATACCGTTATTTATTATACCTATATCCCTTAGTTTTTCTTTTGTCCTAGCTTTATTTTCACCTTTTAAAGTTATTAAATTGTCGATATTCTTTATTACTAGGGTGGCTTTCATTATATCACCTATTCCATCATTCTTTTTTCAAGGATCTGGCTGTGGTCAAAGTTCTCCAATCTTAAATAATAATCAGCCACGTCTATCATTGCAGCCATGGGAACTAAGCCAATTATTTCACTGCCTATAACATTTACCCCATATCTTTTGGCTTCTCTTTCTATTACATCAAATACCCTAAACAATGGTGTTTTAGTATAATCTACCATATTTATAGAAACTTGTACTATATTTCGCTCCCTAACTTCTATACCTATAGCTTTGCAGTATTTAAAACCTCCACTACTAGCCCTTATGGCCTTAGCTATATTCTTTGCAATATTGATATCATTGGTACCTAAATTTACATTGAAGGCCACTAGGGGCATCCTTGCGCCTACAGCTGTTACTCCAGCTTTTTCATTTAATTCCCTGGGACCGTAATCTGGCTCCCAGCCCTCCTCTTTTAATTTCTCAGCCATTCCTTCGTATTGGCCCCTCCTAAGATCAGCTAAGTTTTCTCTACTAGGGCTAGTTGCTGATTTTTCATATAGATATACTGATATGCCTAATTCTTCTCCTATTCTCTGGCCAAGTATTTTAGACAATTCAACGCATTCTTCCATGCTTACATCTGAAATTGGAATTAAGGGTATTACATCTGTTGCTCCCATTCTAGGATGCTCTCCCTTATGATATCTCATATCTATTAATTGGGACGCTACCTTACATGCATTAAATGCTGCTTCTATTACCCTTTCAGGCTCTCCTATAAAGGTAACTACAGAACGATTATGGTCCTTATCCATAGAATAATCCAATAGTTTTACCTCATCAACTTTCCTAATTTCATCTACTATTCTTTCAACAACTTCCTTATTTCTACCTTCACTAAAATTTGGTACACATTGAATAATTCTTGCCATTTAGATCCCCCTTATTTCAGCTTAGTATATGCTTTTTCCACCAAGTCCTTAACTAAGTTATCATCTGCTAAATAAGGTAATGTTATATGGTCTGTATCCTTAAATTTATTATTATACTCGATACATGTAGAAATTGAATTTTCGTTTCTAGCCCAAGCTCTTCTGGCCACGCCCCCCATTACATCCCAAGGCATGGCAGTCTTTAATATCTCATCAACCCTTTCACTTCCGTCTAAAACCATACCAAATCCACCATTAATGGCCTTGCCAATACCTACTCCCCCTCCATTATGAAGGGCGACTAAGCTCATACCCCTAGCTGCATTACCTGCAAAGCATTGTGTTGCCATATCTGCCATAATATTACTGCCATCTTTTATATTAGCTGTTTCCCTAAATGGCGAATCGGTTCCTCCTGTATCATGATGATCTCTGCCTAACATAATAGGGCCAACTTCTCCTTTTCTTACCATTTCGTTAAATTTCAATGCTATTTTTAATCTGCCTTCAGCATCTTGATAAAGTATTCTAGCCTTGGTACCTACAACTAAATTGTTCTTTTCAGCATCCCTTATCCAAATATAATTATCCCTGTCTTGACCCCTCCTATCCTTGTCTATACACTCCATAGCAGCCTTGTCTGTTTTTATCAGGTCCTCGTGTTTGCCGCTTAAACACACCCATCTAAAAGGGCCATATCCATAGTCGAAGAGCATAGGACCCATTATATCTTCTACGTAGGAAGGGAAAATAAATCCTTCAGATTCATCTACTCCATTTTTGGCGATTTCTTTAGCCCCAGCATCAAATACTGCCTTCATAAAGCTATTGCCATAGTCAAAGAAATATGTTCCCTTATGGACTAATTCTTTAATCAAATGGAAATGGTGAATTAGGGATTTATTCACTAGCTCAATAAATCTTTCTTTGTCCTTATTTAACATTTCAGTTCTTTCTTCAAAGCTTAATCCCTGTGGACAATATCCTCCATCATAAGGAACATGACATGAAGTTTGATCTGATAGCAAGTCTATTTTTAAATCTTTTTCCAAAACATATTCTAATAAATCTACTATATTTCCATGATAAGCCAAGGCTACTGCTTCCCCATTTTCTGCTGCCTTATAGGCATAAGTAAATAGCTCATCTAGGTTATCAAAACATTTATCTATCCAGCCTTGATCTAATCTTGTTTTGATTCTTGAATAATCTACTTCTGCAATTACTCCTACCCCACCTGCGATTTTCGTTGCCTTCCCTTGGGCTCCACTCATGCCTCCAAGGCCTGAACTAACAAATATACGGCCCCTTAAATTTTCATCGTCTTTTATTCCTAGTTTCAACCTACCAGCATTTAATATGGTATTATAAGTACCATGGACTATTCCTTGGGGACCAATGTACATCCAACCTCCTGCTGTCATCTGGCCATAGTTAGCAACCCCCATAGCTTGGGCCTTTACCCAATTCTCATGATTATCAAAAGCCCCTACCATCAGGGCATTTGTTATTATGACCCTGGGACTTAAAGGAGAAGATCTAAATAGGCCCACAGGATGGCCTGATGCTACTACCAGGGTTTGTTCACTAGTCAATTCCTCCAAATATTTCTTTATTAACCTATATTGCATCCAATTTTGACAAACCTGGCCTGTTTCACCATAGGTTACTAGTTCATAGGGATATAATGCAACATCAAAGTCTAGATTATTATCAATCATTACTTGAAAAGCCTTACCCTCAATGCATTTTCCCCTGTATTGGTCTATTGGCTTGGCCTTTATGTTTCCCTTTGGCCTATATCTATAGCCATAAATCCTGCCATGGGTTATAAGCTCATTTAAAAACTCTGGTGCCAATACTTCATGTAAATTTTCTGGTATATATCTTAGGGCATTTTTAAGGGCTAATTCCATTTCTTTTTTTGTAAGATTCAACTCCCTCTTTGGAGCCCTCCTAATTCCAGCTTCAAAGGTCGGAGCTGGAGGTAATTCATCATCTAGTTTAATGGTCATTGCATTGGCAATGTTTAAATTATTTATCATTGAAATTCCCCCTTAAAATAATTTTCCAATTTCTCTTTCCACCCTGCTAACCAAGATTCCAGATTTAACAATGTCTTCACATTTGTTGATTTCTTCATACATGGGCTTATCTACATCTAGGTAACCTATACTTTCCCTAATAATATTATAAGCTATATTGGTTCCAATTCCCAATCCTTTATTTCCTCTTAGGTCAATTCCCTGACAAGCAGTTAAGATTTCCATACTTAAGACTTTTCTCACATTTTCCATTATCTCCATTGCCTTTCTGCTGGCAATTGTCCCCATGGATACGTGGTCTTCTTGATTAGCCGAGGAAGGTATTGAATCTACGCTGGCAGGATGGGCTAAAACTTTGTTTTCAGATACCAAGGCTGCAGCAGAATATTGGACTATCATGAATCCTGAATTTAGCCCACCTTTTTTTATTAAAAATCCAGGTAAACCATTGCTTAGGGCTGGATTCACTAATCTTTCCAATCTCCTTTCCGAAATATTTCCTAATTCGGATAGGCCAATTCCTAGAAAATCAAAGGCTAGAGCCATGGGTTGACCGTGGAAATTTCCACCTGAAATTACTTCTCCATCTTCATAAAATATCAATGGATTGTCTGTGGCAGAGTTCATCTCTATTTCAACTTTTTCTTTAACATAGTTAAAACAGTCCTTACTTCCACCATGGATTTGTGGTATGCATCTTAAAGAATAAGCATCTTGAACCCTAATCTCTCCTTGACGGCTAACCATGGAGCTATTTTCTAAAAGCTTTAGCAAATTTTTACTGGTATCTATTTGACCTTTATGGGGTCTTATATTTTGGACTCTTATGTCATAAGCATCTATTATTCCATTTAATGCTTCTATTGTTAGGGAGGCAGCTATATCTGCTGTTTTGCTTAGGAGCATTGTATCATAAATAGTGTGAGCACCAATTGAGGTCATAACTTGGGTTCCATTTATAAGGGCCAATCCCTCCTTAGATGTCAATTCTACTGTTTTTATATTGGCCCTTTCCATTGCTTCTTTCCCAGACATTTTTTGTCCTTTATAAATTGCCTCTCCCTCTCCTAACATTACAAGTACCATATGGGATAGGGGTGCTAAATCTCCGCTGGAACCTAAGGAGCCTTTTTCAGGAATAATAGGGTGTACTCCTTTATTTAGCATTTCTATCAGAGTATTTAATGTTGACAGTCTTATACCAGAAAATCCTTTAGCTAAGGCATTTATTCTTAACAGCATTATTCCTCTTACTATTTCTTCTGAAAAAGGCTTACCTACTCCACAAGCATGGCTTACTATTAAATTCCTTTGTAATTCCTTAGTCTCATCTCCAGTAATGACTACATCACTAAATTTTCCAAAACCAGTAGTAATACCATAGACTACCTTGTTTTCATCTACGAATTTATCTACCAATGCTCTAGACTCAGCTACTCTTTTAACTGCTTCTTGGGACAAGGCTACCTGTTTTCTACCTCTAGTTACTTGAATAAACTCCTCTATTGTCAAGTTGTTTCCATCAATTAGTATTTTTTCCATTGTAATACCTCCCATTTTTTAACGATGTACTATATTATTTGATTAAAGCACACAAAAAACCACAGATTTTATCTGTGGTTTCAACTTAAAATTTTTTTTAACGCAAATTTGGGTAAGTTTCATTTGTCTAACCTCAATTTACTTTTTGTTTTTTATTATACATAAGATTAATTTACCTATCAATATATTTCTACAGGAGTGCTGCAAAAATATTACCTAAATATTTTGCTAAGTTAAAGGAATTGAAATCAAATTCTTTCTTCCTTAAAGAAGCAGTAATATATAATATGCCCTTTACAGTATGATTTTTTACTAAGGGCAGTATTATCACCGACTGCCAATTAGGTAATCCTGAAATAGAATCTATATTATCTAGGTTCTCCCAATCTATAAAGAATTCGCCTTTTTTGGCCTTTATGGCCTTCAGGATCTTTTCATTGTTTAAGGAAGGAGCATCTACCCATGATTCACTAAACCTTCCCCTTGTAAAACCTTTATTAATCTCTTCATTTTCAACAAATAATATGGTTCCATACTCTCCATCTATGGTTTCCAAAACCCTACCTAGAAAGATAAAAGCTTTTTCTTCCAGGCTCCTACCATCCTTAATCAATTCTATTACGTCGATTAAGGACAAAACATTTCTATTGTCAGAATCCAAATCTCCAGTTATAATGCCGGCTAATTTATCAACCCTATTTAATGTATTATTCATTTCTGGCTTCCATATGAAAGTTCTATTTCTCCCTAATTCCTTTGCATAATATAGGGCCTGGTCTGCCTTTTCAATTAAGTCATCCCTGAAACTACTGTGATTTGGAAATACAGAAATGCCTATACTAACGGTTATAGGATATTCTATACCTTTTATTTCTAAATTTTCTATATTAGTTCTAATCTTCTCTGCCACGTCAATGGAATCTTCCTCTGAAACATCTTTTAATATGATTATAAATTCTTCACCGCCATATCTTCCAATAATATCTGTGCTCCGTATAGTGGATTTAATAGCCCTCCCAATTATTGAAAGTACTTCATCCCCTCTTCTATGACCATAGATATCGTTAATTCGTTTAAACCTATCTATATCTAACATTAAAACGGAAAATTGTCTATTGGTAGATTTGGAGATACTAATTATCTCATCAAACTTCCTTTCAAAATACTTTCTACTTAGAGTATTGGTTAATTTGTCTGTAGTAGCCATTAATCTGAGTTTGTTGTTTTCTAGGTTTATGAAAATTAGGTAAGAAAGGCTTCTAACTATTTTTAACCTTTCATAATCAAACCTATTAAACACATTATCCGTTTCCAAATATATAAATCCCTTTTTTTCATACTCTTCCCAAGTATATTTTCTCCTTTCATCTTCTATTTCAGAGCTTTTACTTAAGGAGGAGATGGGAACACATATGATGCCTTTTATATCATCCTTTAAAAATTCTAAATAACTGCTGTTATAGACATCTGAATAGTTTTTATTAATTAATATCCCGGTACTGGTTCTACCTGCTAAGCTCAAAAATCTTTCATTTATTTCATAGTCAACTCTACTATCTAGTGCTGTAATCGGATAATAAGTATTAGTTTGATCATCATAGGACAATATATATCCTTTTTTAGCAAAGGTTATTTTACTCAAATATTTTAAGATTAAATCAAGATTATTCAGATAATCATCTGTAAACTTAGAGATTAGTTCTTCTACAGTATTTATGTTTACTGCCTCTCCATAGTAGTCAAATTGAGTAATACTGATAAAATCATCACTACCTATTAAATTTATCAATGGGGAAATGTCAAAGTAATTGTTTAAGTTTTCTGAATTTACTTCATCTATGGAGGTATAGCCAATTTCGTAACCAAATACATTTTTTATGGCTAAGATGATCTTATGCTTTAAAGTATCTATATTTCTACTTCTAATAAAGCTAAATTTCAACTTATTACAAGGTATTCTTAGGATTATTTTATATACTAAATTTAGTGCTTCAAATAAATACTTTAAGGACTGCTTATACTGGCCCAATTCAAACAATTTATATCCAATAGCTATTATAAGATATAATCTTTCTACATATACACCTTTCTTGATTAGAGTTTTCTCAAGCTTCGATAGGATTCTAATGGATTTTTCCCTAGGCTCAATATAAGCTAATAGACATTTATGGAATAGATCTAGATATTTAACTTGGAGTTTTTGCATTAATTGTGAGTCTTCTTCTAGAATATCCTTAGCATATTCTATTTCATTTGACATAATGCTAATTAAGGCAAATTGTAAGAGGAATTTCCTCCTATAAACTGAAACCTTTCTTTTCCTATATGCTTGTCTGATTTTTTCTATCTCTTCTTTATTAAAACAATTAGTCTGTAAAATTTCTAAGGCCAAGATTCTAGATTTAGAGGCTAAATAGGCCCGCTGATTGAAGTCTTTACATGTGTTACAAGCTAATTTTAAGTATTGGATACCTTTTTCCCAGTCTCCTAAAAGTCCATAATAGTTACCTAAGAAATCATAATACTGATAAGTGATTTCTAAATTGGTAATTTGATTGGTAGAAAAAAGTTCTTCTAAGTACTGAAGGCACTCAAAAGCTTTATCGTATTGAGTATTTGCAAGATAGATATTACCCATATTAATATTGGCTAATAAAAGCATATTTAGATCCTGTAACTCTAAGGCTCCTTTTTTCACTTCTTCTAAATATTCTAAGGCTGTATCATATTGAAAATTATCGATGTATATTTCTGAAATATTGTTTAAAAATACAATCTCTACTGAAAGCATCCCAATCTTAGTTGCAATTTCCTTACCTTTCTCGTAATACTCCATTGCCTTATTAGTATTTTCAAAATGGCCTAAATAGATACCACCAATATTGTTTATGGGTTTTGTTGCCTCAGCCATATTGCCAGTTTCTTGACAATACACTATACTTTTATCAAAACTTTCTATTGCTTCATTCATATTGCCATTTAAAAACTTTATTATACCTAGACGATTGTAAATTGTACCAAGATAATCTTTTATATTATGAGCATTAGACAAGTCTATGGCCTCTTGTAGATGTGTTTCCCCTTCCTTCAGGTTACCATTTTCAATATCAATCCTAGCCCTAGATATTAAGGCTATTATATGACCTTCAGTAATATTATGCTCCTTAGATATTAGCTCTATATCTTCAATCTCTTTTAAGGCCTTATCCATCTCTACTCTTCTATAATAAAGATCAATTAAGACCTTTTTACCTTTAATAACATGCTTGTAATCCTTTAAATCTAAGGCAACTCTTTGATATTCCCCTAGATAGGCTTTACCCTTCTCCAATTCCCCTTTTATAAAATAAATTTCAACAAGGTTTTCTAAAATTTCCAGTTTTACTGGTGAAGATTCTTCACCTATAATGCTATAGGCCTTTTCCAATAAAAATCTTCCCTGGGGACTATACTTATTCTCAATTAAATTAAGCCTCTCTAATATAATATTTATTGCCCTTTCTCTTTGATTAGATTTAATGAGATGGAATAAGAGCTCCTCCAGTACTATATCTATATCATTTTTAAGCATGTCAAAAAGTATTTTAGAGGCTTTATCGTGAAGATGAACCCTTTCTTCTTTGGGAATCTGGCTATAAATCATTCTTTTAAGTTCAGTGCTTTTTACATTATAACTATATCCCCAATCACCTAATTTTTCATCAATAAGCCCTAAGATTTTCAATTGATTCAATTGTCCTTCTACTGCTTGTCCATCAATATCCAACATATATAATAGTATTTTCTTATACAAGGGACCATTAAATACAGATAAAATCTTAAATATTTCAAAGTAATTATCCTTTATTAAATTTAATTGCTTTTCAAAGGCCTCATCTATATTAGAAGGGAAATAAATTTCTGAATAACTGTCTGCTTTTAGATACCACCTGCCTATAGGATTCATGTATAATTCCCCAGTGGCATATAAATGCTTTATTAAATATTCAATATATCTTGGATTACCATGACTTTCTTTAAATAGTACACTTGATAGTTTGTTTGGCACATAGGATATTCCAAGAATATTTTGAACCATAAGTCCAATTTCTTCTAAATTTAATTTAAGTAATTCCATATTATTTATATTTTTGTTTAAGGTCCATTCTTCAACTTTCTTATTAACTAAGGAGTCTTCAACAGTTGAATTTTTATCATAGGAGAATATGAAAAATACACTATTATTTCTCATATTTTTCAAAAGATAATCTACCATAGTTAATAAGTTTAAGTTGGCAAATTGTAAATCGTCTATGATTATATATATAATGTTTTCCTTAGATAATTCGGAAAAATAATTAGAAATCCTATTGTAAAGCCTAAACAACTCCCAATTTAAGCTTAAATCCGCTTCCATCTCTTCATTTGCATATAATCTTAATTCAGGCAGTATTTTAGCTAATTCACTTCTATACTTTTCCATCAATTCAGAAGGAGTGTCTTTTAATGATTGTTTTAAAATATTTGCCAAATCGGATAGATCATTGCCTTTACCCGCTTCTATTTGTATATAGTATACATCTCTCCCCTTCATCTTAAGCCTATGACTTATTTCATTTAAAAATTTAGTTTTTCCTACTCCAAATTCTCCCTTTATAATAATCCCTTTATAATCATAATTGCCAGCTAGTAAACTCCTATCAATTTTCAGTATCTCTTCTATTTCTTTTTCTCTACCTATTATCTTGTTATTAAAGTATAAGGAATTTCTAATACTTACTAAGTCATAGGAATAATCTAAATCAAACACATCTTTTATCCTATCTATTATTTCGATTAAATTTGCCTCTCTTGAAATAAGGTCCCTTTTTGTCAGTTGAGATATTGTTTTATTAAGTACATCTTTCTGTTCCGTATTCAAGGACTTCTCTTCCATGTAAGTAAAACTACTTACATCATCTACAAGAAAATCTTCTAACAACAAATATTTCATTATAACACCGATAGAGTAGTAATCAGCCCTTTTATCATAAAAGTCCTTGTTGGTTAAGGTTTCAGGGGATATAAAATACCTATTAAAATCATCGATATAAGATTTGTTTCGTTTTTCAATTATAGTTGCAAGATCTGTTAATTTTATATGGTTATTTTCAAGTACATAGATTTCAGATGGGCTTAAAAATTGATAAATGTAACCTCTAAAATGCAGATAATCTATTGAAATCATAATATCTAAGACTATTTTTAATCTTTCAAAAAAGCTTAGGTCCTCTACTAGGTCCATTAACTTAGGAGCATCAATATACTCAGAAATTGAATAATACAACAACATGTTGATTTTTTTAGTATCTATAGTTTTTACTAAACTGAACTTTTCATTTGACAATATATTTTTGTGTTTTATATTAGATATTTGTATAAAATCAGTGATAAAGTAATCTATTGTTTTTTTCTGTTCATCATAGCTGTAAAGTTTCATTATTTTTTTTCTTTCATCTCCCCATAAGTCGGAGACTAAATAGATTTCAGAATAGAGATTATCTGCAATTTTTTTCTCAATCTTATATCTATTGTCAATGATTTTCATTTTATCCCTTCTTTATCTTACTGTATTTCATCCTTCATGGCATCATATAAAGCCTTTAGGCCTAGGCTTAATCTCACCTTTTCTTCATAAGTAAAATCCACAAGTTTACTTGATAAGAACTCAATTCTCTTGTTCAATACTTTTTCTAAGATTTCATATCCCTTAGACAGTACCTCAATCCTAACTACCCTTTTATCCTTTTCATCTTTCTTTCTAACTACTAGTCCAGCCTTTTCCATCCTATCAATTAAATCTGTAATTGTACTACAAGCCAATGCCATACTCTTGCTCAGTTCTCCTATGGTCATATTCCCCTTATTTATTAAAATCTGTAAAGCTGTAAACTGTGGAATGGTAATATTAAAATCAGACAGGATTTCTCTTCCTTTTCTTCTTATAATGTAGTCCACCTTTCTTAAATGCTTTTCAATTTCTTCCACTGTACTTCTTTCATCTAAGCCTCTCATGAATTTCCTCCTTATAAATCTAATAACTAGACTATTACCCTAAATGCCTTGGGTACTACTTCAAAAGTAGCAGGAAGTCTGCCTCCATACTCTCCGTCAATATCTAACTCTACTAATTGATTAGAGTCTATCATTATCTTATTGGTCTTAAAGTATTTTACACTGGGATGATTTATATGGTCTCCACTAAATATGTTGAAGAAAATACTCGCTAAGTTTTGCACATGGGTTTTCTTTATGATAACTACATCTAATAAACCATCTGATATGGAAGCCTTAGGTGCAATTTTTTTAAAGCCACCAATTGATGAACTATTAGATATTAGAAAAAGTAGGATATCTTCTTCCCTGCTGTATTCTTCAGATTGAACGTTTACCCTAATGGGCTCGAAACTCTGTAAGGTTATTTCTTTTAACCCTTCAAAATAATATGCTAGCCTGCCAAATAGCATTTTAGTTTCAGTAGGTACCTGATATCCTACATTTGATAAAAGTCCTCCTGCAGCAACATTAACAAAGTATTCATCATTTACCTTTCCTAAGTCTACATCAATAGTTTCTTCCCTTTTAATCATCTTGTAGAAATCATAAATATTCTTAGGAAGCTTTAAGTAGTTTGCAAAATCATTTACTGTACCTGAAGGTAAAATGGCTACTGGAACTTTTCTTCCACTAATTGCTACTCCCTTAGCTACCTCATTTACAGTACCATCTCCCCCTGAGGCAATTATAATATCCCAGTCTTCATTACAAGTTTTTATTGTTTCAATCATAGCGTCATTTTTTTTCAAAGTAGTAAATTTACTTAATGTATATCCATCATCAAACAATAACTTGCACAATCTGTTCAATCTTCGTTCTATGGTTTGCCTGCCAGAAGACGGATTATATATTATTTTTACCTTCCTCATAAAAATCTACCTTTCTGCAGAAATTTTAGTTAAATCTACTATTCCCCATTTAATAATATTTACTTTATTATACCAATTATTTCATATTTTTTAAAGATTTTACTAAATTCGCATATAAAAAATAAGAACCCATACGAGTTCTTATCTTTTTTTTAAGTATCCCTTAATTGTATCAATTACCTCTAGTATCAATTTGATATAGGTATCTATATTTTTTATATTATCCTGTAAAGAGTAGGCAGTATCTGCCACAGTATCAGTTACAATGTCCATAGTCTCAGAGATCTTGTATGTTGTATTATCTATTGATTCGGTTATTGAATCTATTTTTTCAGTTATCTCATTTACATTAGTTACTAATTCAGCCACCTCAGGAGTTATTTCTTCTATAGTTGTACTGGCTGTTCTAGTTATTGAGTTAATATTTTCACTTATTTCAGGCAATTGATTGACTATTGTATTGATGTTCTTTTCATTAGTTTCTATAAAAGAATTGACTTTAAGTAATATTTTATTAATATTTTTGAAAACCACTATTAAATAAGATAATGCACCTATTCCGAGTAAAAAAAGGATCAGTTTAAATAAATCTTGCACAGTAAGAGTGGCGCCCAAATTTATTCCCCCTTATTATGAACCTTCTTCTAGAGTTATGTCTACAGATTCCTCTGTTTCTTCATTTTCCTCCACTATTACTACATCTTCACTATCCTCCAAATCTTCTGGTAAAACCTTTTTCTTTTCCTTAATGTCTGTGTAAACTTGCTTTATTTCATCCTTTACCTTACCTTGAATTTTCTTTGCCACTTCCATTTGCTCATATACTGCTTCCTTAATATTGCCTGCAACTTCCTTAGTTTTATTAGCTATATCTTCCCTAGTCTCCTTCCCAGATTTTGGAGCAAATAAAATTCCTGTTATGGCACCAATGAAGGTACCAATTGCAGTACCTACAGCAACATTTTTTGCTGTCTTTAAGTTTTCTTCTCTCCTAGCTCTTTTTCTTTTTTCTTCTAAATACTTTTTTACCATATTAACCCCCCTCCCTGATAGCTTGATTCATATGATAGTTAATACCCTAAAAAGTTATTTATAAACAAGATTTATTAGATTATTCTCTAATCTCTAGAATTTAGAACTTATTTTCCAATATTTTTTGTAATTCTGCTGCTTGATGCCCACATTCTTCAGCAAATTTTTTAAATAGGGCTGATACCTCATTATCATTTACCTTTTTAGAGTAGACTTCATAATCCCTAACCATTTCCTGTGAATCTAGGATCATTTTCTTTACAATTTCCTTAGTTGTTAGTTCCACAATATTACCTCCCCAAGATTATTTTATACAAATAATTTACCTCACAACAACTTTTTTATACTTTCAAGACAATTTTTTATATAAGGCTTTAAAATATTTTTAAATCTTATATAATATTTATTAAGCAATTTATTTTGAGTATCGAAATGTTTTAAAAATAATTATAAAGGGGTAATATGATGGCAGCATTTGTTACATTAAAGGATTTTTTCAAAAAACACAAATGGAATTATATTATAGGAGTTTCTTGGTTATTGTTTATTGACCTTATACAACTTTTGGTACCTCAAATTCTCAGAAGTTTTACTGATAATTTAAAGGATGGACTATTGGATAAAACTGGTATTATAAAATATGGATTTTTAATAATTTTAACTGGACTCCTTATTGGAGTGGGCAGATATTTTTGGAGAATATATATATTAGGAACTTCTCGTGAATTAGAATATTATCTGAGAAAAAGGCTATTTAACCATTTATTGACCCTATCTCCTAATTATTTCAATACTCATAAAACTGGGGATCTAATGGCCCATGCAACTAATGATGTAAATGCTGTAAGAATGGCGGTAGGCCAAGGTACTATTATGATTGTTGACTCTGCTTTTATGATTATACTTACCTTAATTATGATGGTTAAGACCACCAACTTAAAATTAACGGCCATTTCCCTATTTACATTGCCCTTTATCATTATATTCGTAAATAGGTTTGGTAAAATAATCCATAAAAGATTTAGAATCGTTCAAGAGGCTTTTTCCAACTTGACTGATGTAACCCAGGAGAGTTTGTCAGGTATAAGGGTCGTAAAATCTTTCGTACAGGAAGACTTGGTTTTAGAGAATTTTACTAAGGTTAATGAGGACAATTTAAAGAAGAACATTAGATTAGTTTTAGTATCTGGTACCTTCCATCCATTTATTCATTTAATATCCTCCCTTAGTTTTCTATTGATAATCTTTTATGGAGGTAAGGAGGTTATCTTAAATAGGATTTCCTTAGGTGACTTTATTGCCTTTAACTCCTACCTTGGATTGTTAGTATGGCCAATGATGGCCTTAGGTTGGGTAATAAACCTACTACAAAGAGGTGCAGCCTCCATGGAAAGGATTAATGCCATATTAGATGAAGAACCTGAAATTAAGGATTCGGAAAATGCCATAGACTTAAAAGAAGTTAAAGGCAAAATTCAATTTAAAAATGTTAGCTTTAAATACCCTAGAAGCGAAAACTATGCCCTAAAAAATATAGATTTTACAATTGAGCCTGGCAAGTCCCTGGCTATCATAGGTAAAACAGGTAGTGGAAAAACTACCATCGTTAATTTGCTCCTTAGACTATATGAAATTGAAGAAGGGGAAATCTATCTTGATGATATCCCAATAAAAAAATTGACTTTAAAGTCCCTTAGGGAAAGCATTGGCTATGTACCTCAGGATAATTTCCTGTTTTCAACAACAATAGAAGAAAATATAGGCTTTTCCTTTGAAGGAGAAATGGACAGGGAAAAAGTAGTTTATGCTGCAAAATTAGCTGAAATCTATGACAATATTATCAGCTTTCCAAATGGATTTGATACCATTCTTGGGGAAAGAGGTGTAACTATTTCAGGAGGCCAAAAACAAAGAACTTCTATTGCAAGGGCCCTAATTAAAGAACCTGCTATTTTAATCTTAGATGATAGTCTATCTAGCGTTGATACTGAAACGGAAGAAAAAATACTTAATAATTTAAAGAATTTTATGAACGAAAGAACTACCATAATAATCAGCCACAGGATTTCTACTGTGAAAGACTGTGATGAAATTATAGTTATCGATGAAGGTGAAATTGTAGAAAGAGGAACCCATGATCATCTTCTAGCTCAAAAAGGAATATATTATGAGCTTCATGAAAAACAATTGCTAGAAGAAAAAATAATCAATGATTAGGAGGCCTGTGAATGAGTAAAACATATAATGATGACGATATAATGGGTAAGGCATATGATAGTAGATTGATGAAAAGGCTGTTAAAATATGCAAAACCATATTGGCATTACCTATTAGCAGCCATTATAATGATGATAATTGTTACTGGTTTAGAACTTTTAAGGCCTTATTTGTTAAAAGTCACAATAGATGATTATATTAGTGGATACAAAAAACCTATGTATGAAATGGAAATAGATAGTCCCTATGATGGAGTTGTTTTCAACAATAAAAAATATGTAAGAGTTGATTATTTCGAAAAAAACAATATTTCCTTGGATAAATCCTATCAACTAGTCAATATTATCGAAAAAGATAACAATTACTATATTGGTAAGATAGACGATGGTGTTGAAAATAGGTTAAGATTGGAAAATGAAGATTATTTGAAATTTAGGGAAGGCGATATTAAAGGTATTAACAAAATATCACTGATTTTCCTAATTGCCATAGTTTTCACTTTCCTATTTAACTATTTACAAGTACTCTTGTTAAATTACACATCACAAAGAATAGTCTTTAATATTAGGCAAGAGATTTTTTCCCATATCCAAAGCCTATCTGTATCATATTTTGATAAAAACCCTATAGGCAGGCTAGTAACTAGGGTGACTAATGATACTGAAACATTAAATGAGATGTACACATCTGTCCTAGTTAACCTATTTAAAGATATTTTTGTAATCGCAGGTATAGTTTTTGTAATGTTAAGATTGAATTGGAGATTAGCCCTATTATCCTTTGCCTTAATGCCCTTAATCTTAGTAGCATCCATAGTGTTTAGAAGAAAAATAAGGGTCGTCTATAGGCTATCTAGGGCACAACTGGCAAAAATAAATTCCACCTTAAATGAGAATATTACAGGAATGAAAGTTATCCAAATATTTAAAAAGGAAAACAAGGTATCATCCCAATTTGATGAAATTAATAGGGAGTATTTGCAAACTTCAAAAAAAGAAATTAGGTTATTTGCTATTTTTAGGCCTTCCATTGAAATAATTAGGTCATTGGGAATAGCAACTATCATTTACTATGGCGGTGGTCAGGTAATATCCAATGTAATAGAATTTGGAGTTTTGTATGCATTCGTCGATTATTTACAAAGGTTTTTCCAACCTATATTAGATTTAACAGAAAAATATAATATATTGCAATCAGCCATGGCATCCAGTGAAAGAATCTTTTCGATTTTAGATGATAATACAATAATAGAAAATCCGCCCAAGCCTGTTAAGATTAACAACTTTAAAGGAAAAATCGAATTCAAAAACGTTTGGTTTGCATATGAAAAAGACAACTGGGTATTAAAAGATATTAGTTTCACCATAAATCCAGGAGAGACTGTTGCCTTTGTAGGTGCAACAGGTGCTGGAAAATCATCTATTATAAATTTAATAACTAGGTTTTATGATGTGCAAAAAGGAGAAATACTTATAGATGGAATAAATATTAAAGAATACGATAAGCATGAGTTAAGAAAAAACATAGGGGTTGTACTGCAGGACGTATTCCTCTTTACAGGCACCATAGAAGATAATATCCGGTTAAACAATAAGGATATAAGCCATGAAAAAATCGTGGAAGTTGCTAAACACGTTAATGCCCATCATTTTATAAGCAAATTGCCAAATAAATATCAGGAGCCAGTTATGGAAAGGGGATCTACCCTATCCTCTGGTGAAAGACAATTATTAGCCTTTGCCAGAACCTTAGCTTATGATCCAAAGATCCTAATCTTAGATGAGGCTACATCAAACATAGATACAGAAACAGAAGCCCTAATACAGGACGCCTTAGGGAAACTGATTAAAGGCAGAACAACTATTGCAGTTGCCCATAGGCTTTCTACAATTCAACATGCAGATAAAATCATTGTTCTCAACAAAGGGGTTATTAGGGAAATAGGTAATCACCAGGAGTTATTGGCTAAGGAGGGCATATACTACAACCTCTATAAACTACAATATAAAGAAAGTTTAATTGGATAGTCCTTTTATGAATCTCAATATTTTAAACATATAAAACCCCCTAAAGCTATGGCTTTAGGGGGTTTTATACCGCAATGCCGTCAACTAATCTAATTCACACCCGCCTTCTCCAAGGTGGGTGCCCTGTTACCACTTTCTAACTTCCACTCTATGGAGGCATGTTATACGGTGGTAAACTTAGACTCCCGTGTCTAATATGTCGGTTGAATTATCAAAGTCAACGTACATTGCAGATCATATTCTATTTACATTATACTACTTCTTCTGTATTTTTTCAACAAGACATTATGATATGCCATAAAATACTAAATTTCAATTGATATTAAATGATTGATTTCTTCCTCACTTAGCACTTCTTTTTCAATTAGGTTATTTGCCAAGATTTTAAGGCTTTCTATATTATCCATAAGTAGTTTTTTTGTTTCAAGGTATAGCTTGTCTAAGATCTCCTTTGCCCTATCTAATACTAGCTTATTGTCTAAGTTTCTATTACCTACAACCTTGTAATTCACAAGCCCTACTTCTTCATCCATACCTAAGAGAGCAATCATTGACAAGGTCATTTCCGTTGCTTTTTCTAAGTCTGAAGATGCACCTGTAGTTACAAAATCTTTGCCAAATATGATCTCTTCTGCTGCCCTTCCTCCTAGGGCAATCATTATATTGGACAAAATGTCCTTTTTACTTTGATACATCTTGTCAGGAGGTAAGTTAATACTAAATCCTCCCATGCCCTTTGTACTTGGAATAATACTTACCTTAGAAACCCTATTTTCTTTAGCCACTAGTTTTGTTACTAAGGCATGTCCAGCTTCATGATAGGCAGTTATTTCTTTGTCCCTTAAATTAATTGTTGATCTATCCTTTTTTTCATCTCCTACTAAGACTGTATAATATGCCTTGCTTATATGGTCTGATGTGATTTCATTTGATTTTTCCTTTGCTGCTAATATTGCAGCTTCATTCATTAAGCTTTCCAATTTTGCACCACTGAAATATACAGTATCTAAAGCTAGTTTCCTTAGATCCACATCCTTTGAAATAGGCTTGTTTTCGCTATGGAGTTTCAATATTTTGTATCTGCCATTGACATCTGGCAAATTAACTTCTATTTGGCGATCAAATCTTCCAGGTCTAAGCAAAGCCTCATCTAAGATATCTATCCTATTGGTAGCTGCAACAACAATAATACCATCATTGTCGTTAAAACCTGACATTTCAGTTAGTAGGGCGTTTAAAGTTCTATCGCCCTCTTCGCTACCTGCAAAGTTGTTACCTTGTCTCTTCTTTCCAAGACAATCTATCTCATCAATAAATATTACCGACTTGCCAACTTCCTTGGCTTTCTTAAACAGTTCCCTAATTCTACTAGCTCCTAAGCCAGCATAGACTTGTACAAAATCTGAACCTGAAACTGGGAAAAATGGCACTCCTGCTTCACCAGCCATGGCCTTAGCTAATAAGGTCTTACCTGTTCCCGGAGGACCATATAGGAGTACTCCCCTAGGCAACCTTGCACCAAGTTTGTTATAAACTTCAGGATTTTTCATGAAATCTACCAAGTCCATTAGGGCTTCTTTTGCTTCTTCATTTCCTGCCACATCGGAAAACGTTAACCTTTTAGAATTATTCTCCGTATCAATTTTTGACATCTGTGACATCTCCCTAGCAGCTTGTTTTGACATATTTCTACTTATGTGAAACAATAAAAAACCCATAATAAATATTGTAAATAACATAGGTATAGTTTGGCTTATGGTTTCATCCTTTTCTATCACTTTAATATTGTTTAATAATAGTTCCTCTTTGAAGCTTTCTTTTCTGGGATTATCTGTTATAAAAACACTTCCATTTTTAAGTATTACCTTAAACTTTTCACTATTAGATAATTCAACTTCCTCCACCAAATCTTTCTCTACATGGGATAAAAATAAGGTATAGGGTATCTCCTCTATATTCTTGTTCTTCATATATAAAAACCCAGTGGACAATAGGGCTATCATTACAAAAATAGTTAAGGTAATCTTAATTTTTTTGTTGAACTTCATTAAGATCCTCCTTTGGTTTACATAATATATTTTTATTATAACACTTACTATATACAAAGTCCATTTCCTAGATTTGTCAATTGATTGTTAAAAGCACCCAAAGGGTGCCTATTCTTTATCCAACAAGTCTAAAATCCTATCTAATTTTCTGTTCTGCTCTTCACTTAATAGTGGCCTAATGCTTTCCAGCTTTTCAAATATTTCCCTATATTCATCTTCACTTAAATTTCTTTCTAAGGTATCATTTACTTTAATAATCTCAATAAAGATATCATCTTCTGACTTATCTTTATAGGCCTCAGCCAAATTTTCAATTGCCTCTATATCTTCTTGTGATGGATTATATTCCTTTATCTTTTCCATTATTTCATCAATATTTTTCTTTCTCATACTATCCCTCCTGTTCTATAGTTTAATTTATGATATTAAAATATGATACATTACTCTTATTTGTGCAACTAATATTTTACTTATGCATATAATGAATATCATGGTTAAATGGAGGGTTAAAATTGGATAATAGTTTATTGTTAATTATTTTGTTAATTATCTTGCGCAGCAGCAGGATAAACGAATTTGGAGGATTGAAATCTTTTTCCGATTATCTTAGGTCTTTAAAAATAGAGCCTGATTATACCCTAGAAAAGATTAAGTTGCTGAAAAAAATTGGACCCTATTTCCCTGAAGAATACATACCTACGATAAATAGATCAATTTTGCTCACAGAAAGAATTATAAAGATTAATGAATTAGCTAGTTTTATGAAGTATGATGAATACCAATATATAAAAAGCCCTATACCTATTAAAGATAATAAAGAAAGAATTAGTAAAATTTTAAATATAGTACAGAGGGAAGTTTCAAAAAGCGAAAATAATAACTTTGGAATGGTAATGGATTTAATTGTTAACATGGACAAATACAAAAATTTACTTTCTATGCTAAACTCAGTTAAATCAAATGAGGAAGGATTAAAAGATCCATCTCAGCTTCTCAATATATTTGGACCTATAATTGGGATTGATATTAATAAAGACAAGGATAAATTAAAGGATATAAATAGGATGATGGAGATAATAAAGACCTTAAACTCTAAAAAAGAAATCACTGGAGAAAATAAGGATTTGAATAAATTGCCTGATACTAAGAAAAACCACTTAGAGGGTAGCTAATTTACTTACCCTTCAAGTGGTTTATTAATTCTTCCATATCTGAAGGCAAAGGAGCTATGAATTCAATGCTTTTCTTTGTCCTTGGATGTTTTACCTTTAAATAATATGAATGTAATGCCTGCCTATTAATATATGGACTTTTTTCATTGTATAAAGAGTCTCCAATAATTGGATGGCCAATATGATATAAATGTACTCTAATTTGGTGGGACCTGCCTGTAAAGATTTGTACATCTAATAATGTAGCATCTTTATATCTCTCTATTACCGAATATTTAGTCAAAGCTTCTTGACCATTTTCAGTGGCTACTTTTCTAATACTTTTTTCCTCTTCCCTACCTATGGGAACATCAATGTAGTCCATGTCTTTTTCAACTACTCCTGAAACTATTGCCTTGTACTTTTTTTCAACAGTATTCTCCTCAAATTGTAAGGCCAATTGTTGATGTGCAAAGGGATTTTTGGCTACTACTAATACACCAGTAGTGTCCATGTCTAACCTATTGACAAATCTGATTTTCTTCTTTATTCCTTTATCCATGAAATATTTTGCAATTCCATTGGATAAAGTATTTTTCTGGTGGGACTTAGTTAAATGGACCACCATATTAGGCTTTTTGTTTAATACTAGCAAATCAAAATCCTCATATATAATATCTAAGGCTATGTTTTCTGGCTCTATGTTTTGTTCTTCATCTTCCATATAAATAGATACTATGTCTCCTACATGAAGTGGGAGATCCTTCCTTTGAAATTTACCATTAACATATATATGTTTGTTTCTATATAATTTTGTAAATAGTCTTCTAGATAAATCTTGTTCAAATAGAAATTTCTCCAAATTTAAGCTTTCTTTTTCCACATTAAAAACTATAATATTTTCACTTTCCTTAAACAAATTCATAATTTCCTCCAATTTAATATGCTTTTATTATATAATATAATAGGACTTTTAATGGCAAACTATATTAACTACATTTCAAATAATAACTAATAGGGGGTAATTATATGGGTGATGGTAAAAATAGAACTATCAATATCATTTCCAATTATAATACTGAATCAAAAAAAATATCAAGTATTCTAACTAAAAGGTTAAGGGATAAGGGCTTTCTCATCCCTGATAAATATAGCCGAGAAGCAGAACTTAATATCTGTATAGGTGGAGATGGTGCCTTTTTAAGAGCAGTCCATCGTAATAACTTCCCATCAATACCTTTTGTTGGTATAAATACAGGTCATCTTGGTTTTTTTCAAGAAATACTTCCTGAAAATATAGATGATTTCATAGAAAAATATATTCAGGGTGATTACAATATTGAAGAAATTTCACTAGTAGAAGGAAAAGTTTGTACGAAAACTAATTGCTTTTATTTGACTGCAGTAAATGAAATCGTTATAAAAGGTAATAAATCTAAGGTCATTCACTTAGAAATTTATATAGATGGCAACCATTTGGAAAGATTTAGTGGAGATGGAGTTATTATCTCAACACCGGTAGGGAGTACAGCTTATAATTTTTCCAGTGGAGGAAGTATTATATACCCTTCCTTAAAGACTTTACAGCTTACACCCCTATCCCCTATTAGCTCAAAGGCTTATAGATCCTTGCTAAATAGCGCAATTGTACCAGGTCACATGGTCATTAGCATTAAGCCAGAACTGAAATATGAAAATTCTATTTTAATTGTAAATGATGGAGTTGAGTTAAAATACAGTAATATTGAAATCATTAATTTAAAATTGTCAAATAAAATTATTAAGAGATTAGTTTTCGATAAAAATATGTATTGGAATAATTTGAAAAGTAAATTCTTATAAAACTGGTTTAGGGTTACCTAAACCAGTTTTATATTAGCTTATCCATCTCATCAACTAATTGGCTAAATAACTTCATTGCATTATCCACTGGCCCTTCTGTTGTCATATCTACTCCAGCCAGCTTCAATACATTTAACGGATAGTCTGAACTTCCGCTTTTTAGGAAGGTTAAATATTTCTCAACTGCTGGTTTTCCTTCTTCTAGAATTTTTTGTGATAAATGAACTGCTGCTGAATAACCAGTAGCATATTGGTAAACATAATAATTGTAATAGAAGTGTGGAATTCTTGCCCATTCCATTGCTATTTCCTCATCTATTACCACTTCTGGTCCATAGTATAGTTCGTTCAATTTCTTATAGGTTTCACATAGGTAATCTGCTGTTAGAGCTCCTCCTGACTCTAAATATTCATTTATTATCTTTTCGAATTCTGCAAACATTGTTTGCCTGAAAACTGTAGTCCTAAAGCTTTCTAGATAGTGATTTAATAGGTATAGTTTTTCATTTTTTTCCTCCACATTCTTTAGCATATAATCAAGAAGCAAGGCTTCATTAACAGTAGAAGCAACTTCTGCTAGAAAGATTGAATAATCCCCATATACAAATGGTTGATTTTTCCTAGTTAAATAACTATGGATAGAATGTCCCATTTCGTGGGCTATGGTAAAGACATTGTCTAAGGTATTGTGATAGTTTAGAAGGATAAAAGGCTTTGAATCATAGGAACCACTTGAATAGGCACCTGATCTCTTTCCCCTGTTTTCAAAAACGTCTATCCATCTTGAACTAAAGCCGTCTTCCACTATTGCCATATATTCCTCTCCAAGGGGTTTTAGTGCCTTTTTAATAATTTCTACAGCTTCCTCATAGGGAATATTGAAATCAACATCCTTGACTATAGGAGTATATAGATCATACATATGAAGCTCATCTACTTTCAATGCCCTCTTTCTAATTGCCATGTATTTATACATACTATCTAAATTCTTGTGGATTGAATTTATTAAATTATCGTAAACTGATAAAGAAATATTATTTCTGTCTAAGGATGCTTCCCTACTAGATTTATAATTTCTAATTTTGGCAAAAAAGATATTCTTCTTTAAATCTCCGTTAAGGGAAGCTGCAAAAGTATTTTTGAAGCCTTTATAAGTATTGTATAGGGCTTTAAAAGCATTTTTCCTGACTTCCCTATCCTTTGACTCCATTAGAGGTATAAAATTACCATGGGTAATTTCTACATCATTTCCTTCTTCATCTTTTATAGTGGGAAACTTTAAATCTGCATCATTTAACATGGAAAATATTTTCTCTGGCGCTGAGGCTACCTCTCCCATTTGAGCCAAAATCGATTCTTCCCTAGCAGATAAAATATGGTCCTTTTGTCTCATTATATTATCTAAATAATGTTTATATAGTTTTAACTCTTCCTTTTCCTCCATAAATCTCTCTAAGGTTGAAATTTCTAGGGTCAAGATTTCTGGTGTAACAAAGGAGGTCTTCTCTTTTACTTCCACATATAAACTTAATCCCTTATCTGATAATTCCTGTGATTTCCCTACCCTAGTATCCTCATCTAATTTCATGTGGGCATAGGCATATAGGTTTTCTACTAACCTAAATAATTTACCCATATCTTCTAGGGCCTTAAATAGGGTTTCACTACTTGATACTACCTTTCCCCTATAGGCTTCAAATTCTTTGGCCATTTCCTTAGCCATATAGTAATCCTTTTCCCATTCTTCAATGGACCCATACATTGATTCCAGATCCCATTTATATTTCTCTGGAATATCTTTTCTCTCTAGTATTTCTTTCTTAGACATTTTCTTTCCTCCT
>JAAYHU010000046.1 GCA_012735245.1 Tissierellia bacterium | reverse complement strand
TGTGGATTTTAGAGTATTTTATTCCAGCATCAATCTTTCCAATTCTAAGGGCTCTATATGTTTTCCATCCTTGTAAGCCCTCATATTGCCTCCAGATATTTCATCTATTAGGGCTATGTGATTATCTTCTCCTATTCTACCAAATTCAAATTTAATATCATACAGCTCAATTCCCTTTTTAGCCAATTCATCCCTGACTATTTTAGCTATTTTCCTTGTTAAATCTGTCAAGATTTTATATTCTTCCTTAGTCATAATCCCTAGGGCTTCCAAACCTTCATCAGTTATTAATGGGTCATTCCTTAAATCGTCCTTTAAAGTTACCTCAACATAGGCATCTAGAGGCTGGCCTACCTCTACATACATGCCATACCTTCTTAAAAAACTTCCAACAGCCCTATATCTGCAGATTACCTCTACTCCATTGCCAAACATTTTAGCAGGAAGTACTGTCATAGTATTATTCTCAATATCTGCGTCTACATAATGGGTAGGTATATTCATCTCCTTTAGTTTTTCAAAGAAAAACTTGCTCAGCCTAAGCCCTGCTTTGCCTGCCCCTTCTATACTTAGTCCAACAGTGTTAGCTCCTGGGTCAAATACTCCATCGGTTCCTGTTACATCATCCTTAAATTTTAATAAGTAATAACCATTATCCAGCTTATAAACATCCTTAGTTTTTCCCTTATATACTAAATCCATTGCATTTACTCCCTTTCTCATAGATTTCTACTTATAATATATATTATACGCAATTAGTTGTAAATAAAACAAGCCAGAAATAATTCTGGCTTGTTAGTCAACTTATGCTTCTATTGTCTTTTTCTTTGCGTTTACTTTCATTAGGAAAAATCCTATAGCTGCTACTGCTACGACAATTCCAATTGGATAAGCAATAGTAGTTGGTAGCCTAAACCCTTCTGGTGCCTGAGCTAGATAAGTTGCAGATACTGCAGTCATGAAAGTTGCTGGAGCACTGGCAATCCAGTGGTTTTTACCGTTTTTAACTAAGTATGCTGCTCCTGCCCAAAGAGCTATCATGGCCAGGGTTTGGTTAGACCATGCAAAGTATCTCCAAATAATATTGAAATCTATTCTTGTTAAACCAAAGCCAACTGCAAATAGAGGAACAGCCAATGCTAATCTCTTCTTTATTGGCCCTTGATCAAATTTCATAGCATCTGCTATAGTAAGCCTTGCAGATCTAAAAGCTGTATCTCCTGAAGTTATTGGACATACTATAACTCCTAGCATAGCCAATACTCCACCTATAGGTCCTAACAAATCAAGAGAAATCTTATTAACTACTCCACCTGGGCCGCCTAAGCTGCCTAAGGCTTCGTTTAGACCTACAGTTCCATTGAAGAAGGCCATGCCTGCTGCTGCCCATATCATAGCTATTATACCTTCTGCTATCATTGAACCATAGAATATCCTTCTTCCATAGCTCTCCTTAGTTACACATCTTGCCATCATTGGTGATTGGGTGGCATGGAAACCAGAGATGGCACCACAAGCTATAGTAGTAAATAGAATTGCCCAAACTGGTAGGCCGCCAGGATGTAGATTAGATAATGTAAAGGCTGGTAATTGGTAGCCATCTATTATTAACTTACCACCTATACCTACACCCATAACTAGTAAGGCTACTCCAAATAATGGATATATTCTACCTATTACTTTATCTACTGGTAATATTGTTGCTAAGAAATAATATATAAGTACAATACCTAACCATACATTTACGCTGCTGATTCCAAATAAGTTTAAGTTTGCCAATAGGCCTGCAGGACCTTGCATAAATACAGTACCTACTAAGACAAGCAATATAACTGAGAAGACCCTCATTATTTTTCTAGCTCCTTCGCCTAAGTAGATACCAACTATTTCAGATATACTTTGTCCATCATGTCTTAAGGAAAGCATTCCTGATAAGTAGTCGTGAACTCCACCTGCAAATATGGAACCTAAGGCAATCCATATAAATGCAACTGGGCCAAATAGGGCCCCTTGAACTGCACCAAAGATAGGTCCTAATCCTGCTATATTAAGGAATTGGATTAGGAAAATCTTAGGCCAGCTCATAGGTACAAAGTCTACACCGTCTTGTAGCCTTGTTGCTGGTGTTTCTATACTATCATCTGCACCAAATGTCTTGTCTACTATTTTACCGTAAATAAAGTACCCAGCTATAAGTATGATAATTCCAATAATAAATTGGGTCATAAAAAAACCTCCTTAAAAAAATATTTACTCCCTTTGATTTTATAATAAAGTGAGTAAATATATGAAGGTTTTAGGACAAGATGTATAATTTCAAAGCTGAAATACATATAGTAGAGATATCCTGCATTTATTATATATTCATTATCTCCTTAAATCTTTTTGAATAGGTCCTACTTACAGGGACAATATCCTTAGTAGACTTTAAATTTATATTATAAGTAGAATTAAACCAAGGCTCTATGGATTCAATATATTTTAAGTTTACTATATAGGATTTGTGAGACCTAAAGAAAAGATTAGGGTCTAATTTATCCATCAATTCATTTAAAGTATAATTTATTTCAAATTTACCTTTTTCAGTTACTATTACTGTATTTTTATCTTCTACTGTTATATAAACTATGTCCTTAGTTTCGATGGGTATTAGTTTATTTTTGTAAAAAACTGAAATCCAAGGGGATGAAGATTTGCTGGGACTCATATCTTTAATCAGCCTACTGAGTTTGTCATAGTTTAGGCCTTCCTTATTGCTTTTAAGAGTTGCTATCTTTTGGATTGTCCTTTTTAACCTGTCTTCACATATGGGCTTTAGAAGGTAATCAATGGCATTTACTTCAAAGGCATCTAAGGCAAACTGGTCATAAGCAGTAACGAAGATTATCATTAATTCAAGGCCTTTTTTTAGGATCCGTTTTGCTATTTCTATCCCACTCATTTGAGGCATTTGAATGTCTAGGAATACCACATCTGGCCTTATCTTCTCTATTAATTCTAAGGCCTCTATACCATGAGAAGCTTCGCCTGCTACTTCAACATCATCTATTTCCTCTAATATATACAGGATTTCATCTCTGGCAGGCTTTTCGTCATCTACTATTAAACACCTTAACATTTGATTTTCCTCCTTAGTATTTTGGAATTACCATAGATACAGTAGTCCCTTTGTTAAATTCAGATTCAATCCTCAATCCATATTCTGAACCATACTTGTTAACAAGCCTTTCGTTGACATTTTTTAGGCCAATTCCTTCCTTTGCATCTCTTTTTCCCAATAGGGAGTTTAATTTATCCCTAGGTATACCAACTCCATTATCCCTGACTATCAACTCAGTTCCTATGCCATTTTCCCTAGCTATTATCTCTATCTTCCCACCTTCAAGTTTCCCTAATACACCATGTTTTATGGCATTTTCTACTAGGGGCTGTAGGATTAGAGGGGGAAGCTTACAATCTATATTTTCCTCAATATGATATTCCACTTCCAATTTGTCTCCAAACCTAGCCTTTTCAATTGCTAAGTAAGAGTTAATATGCTCTATTTCCTTAAATAAATCTACTTCATCTATGTTTTGTTCAAAATTCTTTCTAAAGTAATTTCCTAAATGTACCAACAGTTTTCTAGCTTCATCTGGCTTGGTTCTAGTTAAACTTACAATTGTATTGATGGCATTAAAGAGGAAATGGGGGTTAATTTGAGCTTGTAGGGCCTTTAGTTCTGACCTGGCCAATAGTTCCCTTTGATAGTCAATTTTACTAAGTTCTATTTGGGTTGAAAATATCTGGGCTAAACCTAAGGCCAATTCTATCTCTACCTTAGTTATAGAGTTTTCTTTGCTCTTATATAATTTCAAAGTACCTACAACCTTATCCATCTCTTTTATAGGTACAATAATAGCTGATTTTAAAGGACAATCCTGGAAGTCACAGCTTATTTCCTCTCTTGTATTGGCTACAATATATTTTTTGCTTTGGAGGGCTTCCCTAGTAAGATTAGTCTTTATAGGGCTTCCAGGTAGATGATGGTCTTCTCCAATGCCTACATGGGCTAAGATCTTTTCAGTATCAGTAAAGGATACAGCCTCAATATTTGTCATTATCTTAATAATATTAGCAGTATCCCTGGCAGTCTCTTCATTAAAACCCTTTCTGAAATGTGCCAAGGTTCTGTCGGCTATTTTAAGGGCCAACTGAGCTTGATAAACTGCTTCATTTTCTATCTCCTTAAAAATGGTATCTGTAATAGCTACAAATACAGCAATGCCTATACCATTGGCAACAATCATAGGAATGCCTATTACCTTAACTAATTCAAGGGCAGCTGAGAAAGGTTTTGCTACCAATAATATTATTATCATTTGAAGGACTTCTGCAAGGGCTCCGGTTATGAGGGCAAAACTTATTTTATATGTGGTTTTTTCAAATCTTTTCCTTAACAGTCCTGCCATGATTCCCTCTGTAAACGTGGATAAGCCGCAAGCAATGGCAGTAAAGCCTCCAATATCTATTAGAAACCTATGGCCTCCTGCTATTAAACCTGACAAAAGTCCTACTAAGGGACCACCTAAAAGTCCACCTACAAAAACCCCTATGACCCTTGAATTAACTATGGCCCCTTGCAAGGGGATTCCAGTATAGGTTCCTACAATTCCAATTACTCCAAAAATAAGGGAAAGAAATATTTTATCCTTATTATTTATATTTCTCTTAGATACTAATTTCCTAAACAATCCAACCTTGGACAGAAGCAAGGCCAAGCCTAAGATAATTCCTACCCTGCTTGCTAAATTCTTAAGGACTATTATTAACAATGATGACACCTCTCCAACAAATCTACAACTTATAGTATACCACATTTATGTAAAGTTTTAATAAAAAAGTTGAGTATGCACTCAACTTTCAATCCAGCTATCTGATTCCAATATGAAGTTTAATCTCCCTTCCATTTCTTCCTTCCCATGTCTAGTCTTTTTTTCCCCGTAATACTAAGGAAAAAGGAACTCAAACCAGTACTCTTCCGTATTTGTCTAATTAATAGCAAGATATATCCCCTAGGAAATCCTAGGGGCTTAGTTATCGGTATTTTTCAACTCATATATCTTATCTCCATATTTTTTAGCAAACTCCCTATCGTGGGTAATCACTATAACCCCTCTGCCCTTAGATGCCACCTTTTGCAATATTTTTCCCACATTATCCCTCAACTTATAATCTAGGGCTGAGGTGGGCTCGTCAAAACAAAGATAATTAGGCTCCATGGCCAAGGCCCTAGCTATGGCCACCCTTTGTCTTTGGCCTCCTGATAGCTGGTATTCATAATGGTCCTCCAATCCACTTAAGCCTAACATATCTATCAGTTCCTTTGCCCTTAGGATAGCTTTTCTTTTTTCCATCTTCTTAGCCTTTATTAGGGGATATATAATATTTTTCATTACTGTGAAGTGGGGAAAAAGATTTAGATTCTGAAAAACAAGGCCTATTGAGTTTTCACCCCTATTATCCTCATCTAAAAAGATAATTTTGCCGCTGTCATAGGTCTCTAGGCCACACAAAATCCTGATTAAGGTCGTTTTACCTACTCCAGATTCTCCCGTAATCATGGTTATATTTCCTCTTTCGAATTCTAAGTTTAAGTTCCTTAGAACCCTCTTTTCTCCAAAGGACTTGTTTAAGTTTTCAACCTTTAACATCACTTCACCTACCTATAGTATTCGAATCTTTTTTCCACTTCTTTCAATACAAGAGTAACGAACCAGATAAATATCAGGTATATACCTCCTGCTATGAACAAGGGCATAATGGTAGCATCCTTATTTGAAAGGGTTTTAGCAGCCCTTAAAATATCCCCTAAGCCTAGAGTATAAACTAGGGAAGTATCTTTAACCAAAGTAATCAATTCATTTCCCAGGGAAGGAAGTACAATTTTAAATACCTGAGGTAATATAATTCCAAGGTAGGTTGTAGTTTTGGGAAGCCTTAACACCTTGGCTGCTTCAAACTGTCCTATATCTATGGAATTAATTCCGCCCCTAAATATTTCTCCAAAATAGGCTGCATAGTTTAGAATAAAGGCTATTGATACAGAAAGCTCCCGATTTAATACGATACCCATAATAGGAAGGCCAAAATACACAAATATTATTTGGAGAAGTAAAGGGGTCCCCCTCATTATCAAAATATATCCCTGGGTAATTAGGCTGATTATCTTTATCTTGCTAAGCCTTAGTAGGCATACTATTATCCCTAAGGGTATGGAGAATAGGGCTGTAATGGCAAATACCCATAAGGTTGTTTTGAATCCCTCTAATAAAAACGGGGCTATCTCCACTAAATAATCCATTTTTCCTCCTATTACTTAACTATGTCTTCTCCAAACCAGTCTTCAGATATTTTCTTGGCTGTACCATCTTTTTTCATTTCCTCTAGGACTGCATTTAATTTATCCAATAAGGTCTTATCTCCCTTCCTTACCCCTATGCCGTATTCCTCATCACCAAAATCTTCATCTAAAATCTTATATTTTTCTTCCCCTCTTTCAGCTATATAGTATCTGGCCATTATTTCATCTGCTACAAGAGCATCTATCCTCTTAACCTCTAAGTCCATAAAGGCCTCATTGAAGGTGTCGAATAGGATAACTTGTCCATCCTTGAAACTATCGATTACTTGTGCTTTTTCCAAGGCTTCTAGGGAACTTGAGGAATTTTGAGTAGCTACAGCTCTATTTTCCAAATCCGCCTTAGAATTGATATCAGAATCCCTTAATGTTACTATTACTTGCCTATTATCTAAGTATGGTTTTGTAAAATTAACCTTTTTAAGCCTTTCTTCTGTAATAGTATAGCCATTCCATATTAAATCAATATTGCCTGAAATCAACTCCTGCTCCTTAAAGTTCCAATCTATGGGCTGGAACTTGGGTTCAAGGCCCAGGCGTTTTATAGCCTCCTTGGCTAGGTCCACATCAAAACCTATAAGGTTTCCATTGGAGTCTTTAAAACCCATAGGGACAAAGGTATCGTCTAGTCCTACTATAATAGTTCCTCTACCTTCTATTTGGTCCCAAGTATCTACTAAATCCTCCTTTCCACAGCCAGTACCTAAGACCCCTATTAAAATAAGTAAGATCACCAGTGCATTTAATTTTTTCATTATCATCCCTCCTGTTATACTTGAAAAAGGCCCTATCCTAGATTAAAATAAAGGAAGACCTTTATAGTTTTTATTGCTTTATTGCGATAATATGATAATATGTTAAAGTATAATGCCAAAAATGTCAAGCTTAATTTTTTCTAAAAAAGGAAAATTTTTTATTCACAAAACCCTCTTTACAAAAATATAATTCTATTATATATTATATATACCCCTATAGGGTATATGAAGGATGGGAGGGTTTTCTATTGGAATATTATTACATCAAAACTAATCGTACCTTCACTTTCATTAGGAAATATGCATGGTTTATAACCTTGTTAGTAGCTATAGGAGGTTTGTGGGAGCCTAAATTAGGCCTCTTAGTTCTATTTATAATGGCAGGATTAACTATAACCTCATTCTTCACTGGCAGGTACTGGTGCGGTAATTTTTGCCCTCATGGCAGCCTATTTGACAGGTTATACCTGCCCATAAGCAGAAATAGGAAGATACCAGAATTCCTGAAATCTAAAGCTTTCATCCTAGGTTTTTTCATATTTTTCATGTTTAATTTTTCAAGAAAATTACTTAAAGCCTTTAGGTTCTGGGGAACTTATGATTTTCTCGATAGGCTGGGCTATGTATTTGTAACTACCTACCTAATGGTTGTAATTGCCGGCGGTATCCTTTCAATAGTATCTAATTCAAGAACCTGGTGTCAGTTCTGTCCAATGGGAACTATTCAGAAACTATCCTATAAGCTTGGGAAACTGTTGAGAGTCAACAAAAAAACAGATAAGAAAATTACCATTGCAAGTAAAGAGTTATGCCACAGCTGTGGTAAATGTGCTAGGGTATGTCCATTTCAGTTGACTCCATATCTTGAGTTTTCAGATAATAACCAATTTGATAATATTAACTGTATTAGATGCGCTACCTGTGTTGAAAACTGTCCTGCAAATATTCTTTCCCTGGCAACTGAAGAAGAAGCCTTAAAGCTTAGGGAGTTAACTGATATTAGTGGATATGAAAACCGCCAAAGAATAAAGGCTAAGATTACAGATATAAAAGAGCTGGCCAAGGATATTAAGGAGTTTACCTTTACCTTTATGGAACCAGAGACAGTAGATTATAAGGCAGGACAATTTATATTGGTCAAAATCCAGGATAATCCTAAGGCCTTTAGAGCATATTCCATCTCTTCCTATAATGAAGATAGCAAAAAACTTAAGGTTATTATCAAGAAAGTCGAAAGGGGTTATGGTACAAATATAATATTTAATGAATTTAAAATAGGAGATGTGGTAGACCTAGAAGGGCCTATGGGTAATGAATTAGTACCAGATAAGGCTGCTGAAAGAATTCTTTTCCTAGCCAATGGAATAGGCATTACCCCCTTTATTGGGCTGACAAAGGATGTATTATTAAACTATCCAAATGTAAAGGAAGTTATCCTATTAAATGGTCAAAGATATGAAGATGAACTAATCTATGATGAATATTTCAAAACCTTAGAAAGGCTGTATACTAAATTTAAATATATTCCAGTGCTGTCAAGGGATAAGGCTTCTTCCTTAAGAAAGGGATATGTAACCGATGTTTTAAAGGAAATAGATGTTACAGGCTCCCATGTATATATGTGCGGGTCTAAAAATATGATTTTAGATAGCTACCATATTCTGTTAAATAAGGGAATAGAAAAAGAGCGTATTTCCTATGAAAGTGAAGAGAAGGTGGCAGTATAATAAAAGCAGAAAATCCTTTGAGCTAAGGATTTTCTGCTTTTTATAATAATCTTATCTTGCTTTGCCCAATCCATATTATCTATAGTATATTGGCAATTTTGGAGTTTTTACAGTATTTCCATCATTTAAGGTTACTTCTGCAAAAATCACAAAATAAGGCCCATATGAGATTCCTCCAGTAGTAGATATATAATGTTTTTCTATAACCTTTCCAATATTGTCATTGGTATATTTCCACCCATCTTCATAATCAGTGTCACTGAATAATAATCGCTCACCCTCACAGGACTCCAATCTTAAAACATAAAAATCTACTTTCTTTGCTCCTTCATATCCTAAGAGTTCCAGTTCAAAACTTTCTTCCTGTATTACATACCAGTCAGCTATAATTGCATGCTTGGTATTAATCTTATACATATTTTCTAAACTATGGAAGAAATCATAATCATCAAATCTAGCATAAGCTGAAAACCTTATCATGTCTATTCTTTCTTCCAATTCATCTCTTTCCTTATTGGCTTTATAGACTAAATCTTTAAGCTCCTTAATCTCTTCATCCCTTTTAGAAATCTCTTCTTCCAATTCTGAAATCCTATTGATTAATTCTTCTTTTTCTCTAGAGAAAGATTCTATGTCATTGCTACAGCCTGAAATAAGTAAAATAATAATTATTAATATGGTCATAATTGCACCTTTTCTCATATAAAGCCCTACCTTCAAAAATTTTTCAAAATATGTACAAGGCCCTATACAAGACCTTTCTTAAAGGACTATCCACAATATGGATTTGCTTTACTTTATTCTACTACATTAACGAAGATTAAGCCATACCTTTAAAATAAACATATTTAATTATGCTTAAGTAAGTAAAAAGAGTATAAAGTCAAAAAAGGATGACCCTAGGGTCATCCTTAAATTGAATCTTCTATTTTTGGTCAATTGGTGCCCCTCCTGCATTTGTAATGGTATAATGAATCCTTGCAGCATCTATAACATGTTCCCTTAAATAGTTTGCACCTACATTCATCAATTCCACAGCATCTAAGGCAGACCTTCCTGATTCTGGTGATTGGG
>JAAYHU010000045.1 GCA_012735245.1 Tissierellia bacterium | reverse complement strand
GATTTGTACTCCTGCTCATGAGAGGCAGCATTGCTAACTTAACACTTGTCCGTCTTTAGTTAATGGAAATGCGGAAGGGTTTTCTAACCAACCTTCATAGAGCTTGCCTATAAAGGATTTCTTAATTACCTTGTCAAAAGGCCTTTTGACTAAGGAAATAGAAAATATCTCCTTAGGATTTCTTACTACATCGTAATAATGGGTAGTAGTGTAACTAATTTCTAAAGGAAATTCTTTATATTTATCTTTGTCCAGAATTTTTTCCAAAGTATTCACTCTCCATAGTATTGGTCTAAATCCACCTTTTGCAGGTTAGTATATTCCTTTTCCTTTTTGCCTTTTGTAAAGGGGGAGATGAAAATCCGAATCGGTGAATTTGCCCAAAAGCATAATGTATCTCAGCATACTATCAGACATTATCTAGATGCGGGATTATTAGTAACTGAAAAAATAGGCAGTCATTATAGGTTTACTGAAGAAGACCATAAAGACTTTGAAAAGATTATCCAATTAAAAGAACTAGGATTTTCCTTATCAGAAATTCAAAAAATACTAGGACTTCAAAGGCTTAGTGGCAATGAAGCTGACCATTATAGAGAAATGTATCTATCCCTTTTAGAAAGCAAAAAAGAAGAAGTCATAGCTGCAAAAAAGAGATACGAGCAATTACATAAATATTTAAAGTCTTTAATTGAAGATTTAAAAGTTGACAAGGAAAACAGCATACAAAACTTAGGTTTTCCCATATCCTCCGCAAGTTTGCTCCAATGTCCAAAATGTAAATCTCCTTTAAGTATTTCAGCTGGGGCTATTGAAAATAACATGCTCATAGAAGCTAGTATTAAATGCCTCTGTTGATTTATTGCTATATAAATAATATTTTTTGCTATGGGCAGGCCCGCCTCTTGAAATACGATTAAAAATTCATCTCCACCAAGGCGAATTACAAAATCATCTTCCCTAATATTCCTTTTCACAACTTTCACTACTGTTAATATTAAATCGTCTCCATATTTGTGTCCCAGCTCATCGTTTACTTTTTTTAACCCATTAATATCAATATAACATAGACTAAATACCTTGTATCCATCATGGCTGCTTATCATCCTACTTAGTTTAGGTATACCTGACCTTCTATTGTATACCTTTGTTAAACCATCATATACTAGTTCATCTATATAGGATGACATAATACTTAATTCATTCTTCTTGGATAAGCTAATCTTCTTAGATAAATCCTCATCAATTAACCCCATATCCTCCAACTCTTTAAGCAGTTCATAAACTGGCTTCTTGATTTTGGTGTTAGCTAAAAAAAAGAATAGGCTGAAATAAAGATTATAGCTAGTATTAATCCACCATTCATGTATATGGCTTTAACTACTTTATCACTAGAATATTTAGAATAAGCAGCTACCATTTCATCAATTGATTTTACATAGGCTAAGACATCTTCCAAGATTAAAATCCTTCCTTCACTGGCCCCATATGAATTGGCAGCTAAATATGCATTTTTGTATTTTTCTAGCCATAAGTCTTTGATGGCTTGGAGCCTTTCTAAGGCTTGGGGATAATGTAATTTTCTTGTTCCCAGTTCTGGACTTCCATGAATTAAACCTTCTAGAATATGCTCATAGCTTTCAATACTTGCCATTAGCTCTTTTTTTCTAATAGATGATTCATCATCCCCTTCTTTTATAATGCTTGATAGGTAAGCCATTTTATAGTTTAAAGCTCTTAATTTCCCTGAATGGTTGATAAAGTTTGCATCATTTTCCATAGAAGATAAGGTCACTATATTTAAAAAAATTATCAAAACAGCAAGAACTACCAACAGACCTTGACTCAATATAATTTGGTATTTTATCTTCACCTATACCACCCTTCTTTATAATTTTTCCTTACCTACTAATTAACTACCCCTATGGAAAATAAATATAAGAAATAATTAAGCAGCTTTTAACACTATAACAGCAAAGATATTAATGGTATAGTAAGTACAGATACCATATGGGAAATTACAGTAAACTTAGATGCAAATTCTATATCCCCCTCATGTTTTTGAGTTAGGACAACAAGAAGGATGGCTGTAGGTAAAGACTGCATAAATACTACTACATTTTTGAGGAGGTCTGGTGCCTTAATTATATTGAGAATAACTAAAGATATTATAGGAATAACAATTAGTTTAACGAAACAACCATAATATATATCCTTGTCCCCTACTATTTCTTTAAAGGATAATTTTGCGATTTTTTCACCCAGTATTAACATTGATAAGGGAGAGGTAAGTGATGACAGCATGGAGAAGGATTTTGAAAGTACATAGGGCATCTGTATTTTTAATGCAAATAAAATAGTTCCTATTATTATGGCTATCAGGGCGGGAGTCTTAGCTAGTTTTTTTATTGAGGAATCTCCCTTTTCCTTAGCCAATATACTTTCCCCATAGGTCCATATCATAGTATGGTAGGGTATCATAAATACGGAGCCATACAAGGCTGCTTCTTGACCGAACAATTCATATATTAAAGGTAAGCCCATAAATCCAGAGTTGGGAAATATGGTGCCAAACCTAAGGACTTCATTTTTTCCTTTTGAGTATTTTTTGTAAAAAAGCTTTACTGCTAGGGCATTGAAAATATGAACTCCTAATGAAAATACAAATATTAACAATATCCCTTTTAAAGTTTCCTTTGAGTAGGTCATATTAAACGAAGAAATTATAAGAGCAGGCAGGGCTATGTTTGTTAATATACTAGTCATACCCCTAGAAATACTTTCGTTTATAAAATTCTTCTTGGTCCCTAAGTACCCTATTGCCATCAATACTGCAAGTACTGCTACTTGCTCCGCTACTAAAACTGTTTCCATTAATCTGCCTCCTTATGTTATGTTAAGTTAATTATATTATATATGCTTAATATGAAAAAAACTAGGTAATAACCTAGTTATTATAATATCAAAGCTTTCAGTTTTTTTATATATGATAATTAATTTTTTTGTTAATTTATGTTTTAAGTTGTTTACCTGCATAATAATTTTCCCTAACTACATTAAATCCTTTATTCTTCTTTGTTTCTCTTTTACATTTATACATCTTTTCATCGGCGATTTTAATTAAGGTATCTACATCATATTTATTTTTCCTAATATTTATTTTTCCTATCATAACAAACTGTACCATGGCTTACACTTATTATATATGGTTTTTCTAAGGACTTGTTGATTTCACAGTATGCCTCTGAGATCCTATTCCATATGTTTTTTGCCACGTTAATATCTGCATTTTTAAACACTATTAAAAACTCATCTCCCCCAAGGCGAATTACGAAATCATCTTCCCTGATAAGCCTTTTTATTACACCTATCACTGTTAATATTAAGTCATCTCCATATTTATGGCCTAGGGCATCATTCACCTGCTTTAGCCCATCAATATCAACATAACATAAGCTCATAGTAACGTTGATTGAATCAATGCCATCTAACATTTTACTCAGCTTTGGAATACCTGATCTCCTATTATATACCTTTGTTAGGCCGTCATACACTAGCTCATCAATATAAGATGCCATGATTGATATCTCATCTTTCTTTGACAGGCCAATATCTCCTGCCAAATCCTTACCTATTAAATCCATATCCCTAAACTCTTTTAACAATGCATATACCGGCTTTTTAATCCTATTGTTGACTGAATAAAAACAATAAGCTGAATTAAGGATAATGGCTATTGTTAAGATTCCATTCATAGATATGGCTTTTATAGCTTTATCACTATAATATTTAGAATAAGTAGCTACCATATCATCGATGATTCTAACATAGGCTAAGACATCTTCGTATATTAATGGATTTTCATCAGTAACTCCATTGGAATATATGGTTAAATATCCATTTTTGTATTTCTCTAACCATAAATCTTGTATAAATTGAAGTTTTTCTAAAACTGGCTTGTATTTTAGTTTTTGTGTGCCTAGGTCTGTACTTCCTTGGATTAGGCCTTGTAGGATGAGGCCTTGACTCAACAAGAATTGATGTTTTATTTTCATCTAAATCACCTGTCTTTTTTTGAGCAAACTCCATGGCGATTTTGTCTTTTAAAGTCCTAAAGTTGTGCTATATCTAGTATAAACAAATATAAAAAAATAAACATCACCCTAACGGGTGATGTTATCTAACAATAGAAGTTATTTATTCTAATCTGCCAATTCCTTTAACTTTCTCTACCTTTTTTAATCCATCTAGCCACTTCTACTGTTCTCTTGGCTTGGTGCTTCACCGCATCTTTCACATCTTCTACCATTTTGCCATCTTGGCCTTGGGTAACAGATGTGCCATATGGGTTTCCACCTGCTGCAAATATGGATTGGTCAGTATATCCTGGTGGTACTATTATTGCGCCCCAATGCATCAATGATGTATATAGGGCCTTAATTGTAGCTTCTTGACCTCCATGTGGGTTTTGGGCTGATGACATGGCTGATACTACCTTGTTCATTAACTTACCTTCTGCCCATAGGCCTCCTTGCATGTCTATGAAATTCTTCATTTGAGAGGCTAGGTTACCAAATCTAGTTGGTACACTAAAAATTATGGCATCTGCCCATACTAAATCATCTCCAGTGGCTATTGGTACATCCTTAGTTGCATCGGCATTTGCCTTCATGGCAGGATTCTTGTTTATAACTTCCTCAGGTATTAGTTCTGGCACCTTCAGTACCCTAACTTCAGCACCAGCTTCTATACCTCCCTCTTCTGCCATCTTTGCCAGTTGATAATTTATCCCAGTTGCACTATAATAGATTATAGCTAATTTTACTTTATCCATAACAATCTCCTTTCAATATATAGTTTATGTATATAAATCTAGAATTCTCCATTTTCTGTCAATAGTACTATACCCATTGGAAAATTTTATAAACAAAAACCATAGTGAGTTTAACCACTATGGTTTATATATTTTTCGCCAATAAGGCTGCCCCTATGGCCCCAGCATATCTGGCCAGAGGTTTAGTCTCTACTTTCATATTTAATTTTTGTGACAGTAGTTCTACAAAGGAACCTATTTCACATAGGCCTCCAGTTAAAAATACTGTATCCTTTATTCCGTGTTTGTGGGCAATGGCATATACCCTGCCAATTATGGAATTGATTATTCCCCTTGCTATACTTTCCTTTTTTGTCCCACTGCCTATGAGGCTGATTACTTCTGATTCTGCAAATACTGTGCACATGCTGGTTATATTTATGTCTTCTCCTTCCAAGGCCATATTGGCCAATTTATCTATACTTACTCCTAAGGTATTTGCCATTAGTTCTAAAAATCGTCCTGTTCCAGCTGCACACTTATCATTCATTGTAAAGTTTGTAACCCTTCCATTTTCTAGGGTAATTATTTTAGTATCTTGGCCTCCAATATCTATAATGGTTGCATCTTTGCCTAATAGATAGTGGGCACCCTTACCATGACAGGTTATTTCTGTTATGGTCTTATCTGCATAGGGTACAGATATTCTTCCATAACCAGTGGCAATGATCTTTGATTTTTCTAAGTCTATCCCCTTATCTCTTAGCCTTTTTTCTATAACCTTTGAAGTTTCTATACTGCTCCAGCCTGTAGGCATGGCAAAGTTTAAAATTAATTCATCTTCATTAAAAACAGAAACCTTAGCTGCAGTGGAACCAATGTCTATACCTATATAATACATTTTTATCATCCTTACTAATTAGCTACCGCTGATACTTCTATAGTTTCAAGGAAGGCTTCTACCCTTACCTTAACCTGGCCTGTATCTGAATCTGAATAGTCAGTTTCAATTTGCATAAATGGAAGGTTTAACTCTTCCTGTACAAATTTCTTTACTGTATAGGATTCAATATTATATGTGTGGCAGGCCTGCCATGTTAAGTCTACTACTCCATCTACTTGGTATTCTTCTGCCAATCTCTTAATTAAGTCTAACCTTCTGTTGTTTGGAGTCATACATGAGCATGGAGTTGCCAGATATTTTTCAGCTAAGGCAGTAATTGGGTCCTTTTCTTCGTCTACCATCACATCTAGTCCCTTATATCCAGTACAGTTTTCAAGGGCAACTACTGAAGCTCCTGCCTCTTCTAGGGCCTTTAATACCTTTTCAGAACCTGCCCCTATTGGACATCCAGTTAATAATATTCTAGGAGCCTTTTCATCAAAGGCATATATGCCTTGTTCCATCCTTTCTTCTACTTCTTTAATTAGCCTTTCTATTAAGTCTATGCCAGCTTCCTTTTCTACATTAAATCCCTTTAACCATTGGGCCAACATCATATCCATTCCTGATAGGGGTGCAGGTTTGTGGGCATTTAACTTATGTAATCTCTTCATGGCATCCCTTTCCCTATTCATAAGCTTTATTGCATCCCTTAGCTTTTCTTCTGTTATCTCTACATCAAATTGTTCTTCAAGGAAGTTTATAAATTTAACTATTTCATTTTTCCACATCTCTAGGGCGTCTTCTCCCTCTGCTGTTTGTGGCAGTGACATTACATGCATAGGTTTTATTTCTGCCATCAGCTCATACATCTTTTTCTTTCCGTCACAGGTGGTCTCTGCCAGCAATACATCGGAAAAATAGAAATATGGGCATTTGTCTGTAATAGCAAAGCCATAACTAGATTTAATTAATGGGCATAAATTTCTTGGCAGTACCTTTTCAGCTTCTTCTATTGGTTCCTGGGTCGTTCCACACAAGCTAACTGGTATGGCACCAGCTGCCAGGGCTATTTCTGAAGGTGAAAATACACAGTACATACCTACTACTTTTTTTCCTGCTTCATGGGCTTCTTTTATCTTTGCAGAGTTAACCCCCCTTAGGGCTTCAACTTCCTCCATAATTTTTGGCCTCATACTATTCCTCCCTTTGTTTATAATTATCCATATTAAAAGTGTATCATTATAAAAAAATATGAACCAATTGTTTTTATCAATGGTTCATATCTCTTGTATAGGTAATATCTATACTCTTATATATCTTTCTCCTTTTCCCTTTTCCTCTCCTTGTAGTTTTCTATGGCGGCTCTAAGTCCCTTTACTCCAAGGACTGAACAGTGTAGCTTACTCTGTGGTAGACCGCCTAGGGCATCAATCAGGTCTTTTTCTGTAATGGCTTCTGCTTCTTCTATGGTCTTCCCCTTTGCCATTTCTGTAATCATACTGCTGGTAGCTATGGAAGCTGTACAGCCAAAGACTAAGAAGCTTATGTCTGTAATTACATTGTCTTTAACTTTAATATATATGGTTAAGGAGTCACCGCATTTTAAATCTCCATATGTTCCTACCCCATCTGGATCCTTCATGCTGCCAACATTTCTTGGAGTCATGAAATGCTCTATTACCGTCATTGAATATTCTGAATACATTACATCACTTCCTATTAAATATATTTTATTTTATTTTAACATATAAATATTTTTTGTACACAAAAAAATCAGGAGCACTTTTTCAAGTACTCCTGATAGAAAGGAGGCCTATTCCCTTATATTAATAGCCCCGTCAATTATTTCTACATTTATCATCAATACTTTTTGCAAAAAGTCAAAGGGTACGAAAGTTTTAGAGTCCTTTAGAATTGGTGTAGTACCAAGCCTTGCTAGGATTTCTGCAAAGATGTAATTATCCTTACCTATGGTTACACTTATCTTGTGGTCTCCTTTTGCTAGGTCTACCCTTTTATCATTGTTATCCCAAGTAACCTTATAGCCCAGGGCTTCAGCTATTTGTCTAAGTGGCAGCATTTTTACGCCTTTTTCATCTTCAAAGATATTATTTTGTAATTTGATTTCTTTACCATTGATATAGATTTTATCTAGGCTTTCAATATCTGCTGACATGTTTTCAGAGTCATACACTGGATTCTCTATTACTTGGTCCCTTCTCTCTATTACAATTATCTTATCAACTATTTTTTGAACTGGATGGGACTCCATTTCTATGCTGGAGAAGACTATTAGGTCCCTATTTTTGATTGCTTCCTTATCTAATTTGTTGCCATGTTTATCTACTATTACTGTGTCTTCTGAAATAATTAGTCTTGCACTGCCATCTGAACTCAATAGTTCTTCATCAAAGCCTGATACATAAACAGGACTATATTCTTCCTTTGTATTTACCACTATTACTTCAGGATCCAATTGTGGCGGCAGGCTCATTAGCATTATTGTTTCTTTATGGTAATAGGCTGTTACTGTCATACCTACTTCTAGCTCATCAATGCCTATAAAATCCTTAGTCTCACCATTTAGTAAAGTTACATATTCTGTTAAATGGAATAACATCCCATTAAAAGGCTCATCTACTTTGTCCTTAACTAGTATTTTTACTGTATTTCCGCTCTTGTCAATTTCTACAATCTTGCCCTTATATTGGATATAGTCTGGCATTTGTACCTCATCTACTAAATCCCTATCTATTATATCTACTTCATCGGAAATAGGTGCTGAGATTATATCGTGCCTTACTGGGCTGTCTGGACCATCCACTGCCACTGAAGCCATAGGGCTTAAGATCATAGATGCTGTTAAGAACATAGCAAAATGCTTTTTAATCTTCTTCATTTAAATCACTCCTTTGCCTTTTTTTATTTAGTATACCAAGGTTCGGAGCTTTTTTGGTTACATTAGGTTTACAATCCAGTTACATATTGTTTACCATTTATTGCTAATCATTATTTCCGTTATTTCTATTCTTAATTAAGTCGACGAAATATTGTACATGGGTGCCAGAGATAAATCTACCATCTACAAAGAGTTCATTTTTCCTCATCTTTATTTG
>JAAYHU010000044.1 GCA_012735245.1 Tissierellia bacterium | reverse complement strand
TTTAAGTGTGCCCAAAATACATGTAATTCTATCCATCTCAATCATAACACAAAAATAAGGGTAAAAATAGTAATGGAGCGGGATTTAAGAAAATCCCACCCCAAATATTGACAAAGAGCCTTTTATTTGTTTAATTTTATTTCTAGCCCTTATTTTGACTTCATTATATTATATTCCATAGTCCTTAACAGGCTTCCTTTATCATCATATACCTTGATTTGAAGCTTATTATTCTCATTATTTAACGGTAAAACCTATCATAAGCCTTTATATCCTTTCCAAACTCCAAATAATACCTTTTTCCACTCATAACTGCCTATTCTAGTATCTATGTCATAAGTACTTCCAAAGTATATTCCCGATTTAGGCTCATATTTTCACTGTAGAATACATTATTTTCTACATCATCATTCTTTACAGACAGGGATAAATCAAAAGTAAGGTTTGTTTTCATTACTCTATCATATTGTCCCTAAAAAAAACGATCATGCCATAAGTTGCCAATATATCCATAAACTGCTCATGAGGTGAACCTTCTAGGGCTGTCATGTGATTATCGTCCTTATATCTTCTTTCGTTTTTTTCAATTTCCTCTTGAAAAACCGCCATAACATCTTCTTTAGTTTCTAAGTTCTTGATTAAATCTAAATACCTATCGTATTCCTTAGACAGTTCTTCCAGGGCAAATTTATCTAATTCTGGGTATCGGTTTTTATATTTCCTTAGAACTTCTTCTTTGCTTCTAATTTTAAACATTATTCCACCTCCTTATTATAGCCAGCTTTTCACTTCTTCCAATAATTTAAAATTAGTTAAATCATAATGTAAGGGGGTTACTGTTACATAACCTTCCTTTAAATAGTATCTGTCAGTATCATTATCCGGTTCTGTATTTTTTCTACCATTTAATTTTATTATCTTCTCCTTATTTTCATCTTCCTCTAAGATATAGTAATCATATATTACTCCACCGATTTTACATACCTTTATTCCTTTTATCTCATCCTTTTCTCTATGGGGAGTATTTATGTTCAGTACTATTTTAGAATTAACCAGCCTTTCCTTAACCCTATCAAAGATTTCTTTTGCATACTTGGTTGCAACTTCTAAGTTGACACTTCCGTTTAAAAACTCTGCAGATACAGCTATGGATGGAATCCCGTATATATTAGCCTCTATGGCAGCAGATACGGTTCCGGAATAAAGTATATCCATACCAGAGTTTAACCCCATGTTAATACCGGAAAAGACGAAATCTACAGGCCCTTCTATTAATACTTCCAATCCTGCCCTAATACAATCTGCAGGAGTTCCTGAAATACTATATGCCTTAGATTTTAATCCATCTAGTTTTACTTCCTTTACTGTTAAAGGCTGCATTATCGTAACTGCATGGCTTTGAGCAGACCTCTGAATTTCAGGGGCAATAATTATTACTTCATGTTCCTTTTCCAATTCCTTAGCCAAAGCATAAATACCTTCCGCCATTATTCCATCATCATTTGTCAATAATATCCGCATCTTCTCCTCCTATATATTAAATTTAGTAAATGTTATTTCTACTTTCATGACTTTTCCATTTCTATTTATGGTTAAAACAGCCTTATCTCCAATTCGATACCTATATAAGATTTTTCTCAATTGGGTCATAGTCTCTATCTCTTCATTATCTATCTTTAAGATTATATCCAAGGGCCTTATTTTGGCCTTTTCTGCCGGAGAATTTGGCAGTACGTCTACTACTACAACTCCAGTATCCGATGGTAGTTTTACTCCGTATTGGATTTCATACCTTTCTATTTCAGTACCTTGAAATCCAATATATACATTTGTAAAACTGCCTTCCCTAGCCACTTCTTCTATTATGGGTTTTATCAAATTTATTGGAATGGCAAAGCCAAGTCCTTCACCAGTTTTTATCTTAGCAGTATTTATACCTATGACTTCTCCCTTATGGTTCAAAAGAGGTCCTCCACTGTTGCCAGGATTTATGGAAGCATCAGTCTGTATCAAGTCCTCTATTACATTGTACTGATCTATCTTAATAGAGCGGTGGAGTCCTGAAATAACTCCTGAGGTTACAGACCTTTGGAAATCTAAGCCCAATGGGTTGCCTATGGCCACTGCCAAATCTCCCACTTCTAAGGAATCTGAATCTCCCAAATCGGCAGCAGGTAGGTTTGTTGCATCCACCTTAACTATGGCCAAATCCAATACTGCATCGTTCCATAAAACCTTCCCCTTTAGTTTTTCTCCATTTTCAAGAAGTACTGATATATTCTTTGCATTGCCGTCGGCTACAACATGGGAGTTTGTCAGTATATACCCATTGCTATCCACTATTACACCGGAACCTACACCCGGTACATCTCTTACCCAAAATAATTCCCTAACCTGTTGTACTGTAGTGATACCTACCACTGAACTCATTGCCTTTTTTGCAACGGCAGTTACTGCAAAAATCTCCTCAGTTGTAGGGGTTAAATTGACTTCTTGAATAACAGTATTTTCTTTCCTTGTAAATAAGTCTGGCATAGGTAGGATTTTTCCGTACAGGTAGACTGGGGCAATATAGGAGCTAAAAATGCCTCCTATTATTGCTCCCATTAATGCTACGATAAAGTAAGAGAACAAGCCTCTTCTTCGCCTTGGTGGCCTACTGTAAGAATAATAATTATAATCATAATTACCCATAATATCCCCCTTATTTAAAACAATATACCTTAGTAGCCCTGTCCCTATATGTTAAGTCTAAGATAATATCCCTATTTATATCTATTCCCTGATTTAAAATTTTTTCCTTTACTGTTTCATATGCAAGGTACTCAGTATTGTTTTCCTTGCTTAAATGGCCTAAGAGTATTACTTCTCCATTTCCGGAAATAACTTCTCCTAGGATTCTTCCTGCATCATCATTTGATAAGTGGCCCCTAGTACTTAAAATTCTCTGTTTTAAATACCAAGGATAACTGCCTTCCTTTAGCATTTTAACATCATGATTGGACTCCATTAGGTAAAGATCAGAGCCTTTTATGGCAGACTTTATAGTATCATTTATCCAGCCTGTATCTGTAACTATACTTAATTTTACTTTATTGTAATAAAAAATAAATCCAACAGGTTCTTTGGCGTCGTGAAAGACTTTAATAGGGTGGATATCAATATCATTTATATTTAAGTATTTATCCGTTTCAAAGACCTTAATATTCTTTTCTTTTACTTCTCCAATGATTTTTTCCATTTCAAGCCAGGTATTTTTATTTGCATATATGGGCAAATCATATCTCCTTGATAATACCCCTACACCTTTAACGTGATCCCTATGCTCATGGGTTACTAAGATTCCATTTAGGGAAGTTGGACTTACCCCTATGGATTTTAGCAAGGTCTCAATTCTTCTACCTGAAAGGCCAGCATCCACTAGTAATCTCGTATTGTTTGTTTCTATGTATTGACAGTTTCCGCTGCTTCCACTTGATAGTGAACAAAATCTTAGCTCCATTTTTTTCCTCCATATTTTTGCTTTCTTATATTATAACAAAAAAAAGAAGAATGACGAATTCTTCTTTAATAATTATCTATGATTATCTTTGTGCCATCTTCAAATAATACTCTCCAAGCAGGTACAGTTTTCCCTCTTTTAGCCTCTTTAGGGTTGTCTACAAAGTCCTGTTCTGCAGGATCAAAATAATAACATAAGGATATTTCCCCTATGGTTTTTCCATGGGTTTCTTCCTCACTTAGAAGGCTTAATAATGCTTTAGGAGCAGTATTTATATAAATATGCTTTTCCCCTTCATCAATTGGATTGAGCCACATCCTTTCCATCTTCTTTACACCACTACTATCTATTAGGATAGTAGTATTGGACTTTTCTAAATACCTATCATTGTATACCTTGGTAAATTCTAAACTAAAGCCTTTACCATCTCTTTTTATAAAGGATAGTTTCATATCAGAAGTATCGTATTTTTTCTCTTCTAAGAAATTCAATGCCAATTCTACAGCCTTATTTTCATCTAAATCTGAATACTTTTCTCCTATACTATCATTGGTATATAAAAGGGTCTTATTGTTTGTAATAGTTATAAATTCATCTCTATAACTTATTTCAATTATTCCAAGACTTTTGTTTTCAACTTTGCCTTCTCCATTAAAAAAATCTCTGTTTATTTCATAAGGCTCTATAGTTTCATATTCCACCAACAGGGTATTTAAACTAGGAATTTCACGAGGTATTTCCGTATTAATTGTAATATTCTTTCTCCCAAGGATTTCGATAACATCTTTTACAAAGCTATCCTTTAGAGTTGTTTCCACCTGTTTTTCATTGGTCAACAAAACATATACTAAAAGAATATTAGTAATTATAAATGCAATTATTAAGATGGTTTTTGCCTTCGACCAATCCATTTATTTCACCATCCATCATTTACCAGTTTTTTCGTAGACTAAAGAGCCGTTGTAAACATTAAAGGCATATAATCCATTTACTGTATTTATTACCCATACAGGAATTAACTCATCTTCAATATCCTTTAAGCATGGGTCGAAGTATGATAGGTTAATATCTTCTATGAAGGATAAAACTTCATTTAAGGCCACTTCTTCACGTTTTACAGCTTTGTTTTCCTTTAAATATTCCTCCACTAAGAGGTCATAGTTCATATCTATTATATCGAAGGAATGTAACATTTTCTTTCCTTCTTGAATACTATTTACAACCTTGTTCATGTCTTTTCTTATAAAATGTTTATAAGACCTAATATGATTGTTAAATACTTCTATTTCAATAAAATCAACGACCTCTTCATTCCCAAGGATAACTGGTAAACCTCTTACTCTATATTTAAATGTTAAATTATATCCTACACTATCATCAACCTTAATTTCTTCAAATTTATCCAAATACATCCCCTTTGTAATACCTGCATTTTTAGATATAAAATCTGCTGCAGTAATTAAGCTTTCATATAAATTTCTCTTTTTTACAGTTTCATCTAATGGATGATAATATTCAACAGTTCCATTTACATTTAATTTTAATACCTTATTATTATATTCGTATATAGTCGATTCGTTTCCCTCTACTATCTCCCTAATATAATCTATGCTCTTTTCAAAAAACTTCTCTGCAATTTCTCTCTTTCCCTTTAAGTCTAGGTTCCTAATTTGATTCTCCACATATACAATGGGTACAGTACCATTCATTTCATACGGAACATAAATATCCTTATCAGCACCGTAAGTGTCCTTCAATGAATAATAAAAGTTATAACCTTTTTCCTGATTTATTGCATCCTGCTCTATGGCAAGAAATTGTTGTCTCAAACCTTCAGTATCTATAGAATTACTGTGGATAAGCTTATGCCTTTCATCATCTGATAAAACAAAAAAAGGATCCCCGTTGCCTAAATAAATATAAATACTCTTTACATTAGATATTGTATCTACTATAAGATTAGGATCTTTTACATCTAGGGCCTTTGCCAAAAGGTAAGTATTTATTTTTTCTGGAAAATAAAAGACTATAGATGGCTTCCAATTATAAGTTGAAAACTCATCCCTTGAAATATCAGTAATTTTTATGTCATCTGATCCTAAAGTTGTAGCTAATATCTTCTGAGTGTTTGTCCAAAGTCCATGCTTAGAGTCATCATAGAAAAGAGTATGATATTTATCATTGAAGTTTAACAAATATTTATTTGGCATTATCATGTCCGACAATAAATAGGACACGCTATAAGCCTTATCCCTATTTTCAAAAAAATTGAACACTTCATTTGGCAATTCGATCCACAGCTTTTTAGTAAGCAATAAACTAATACTTACTAATGATATCAACATAAATGTTTTGAATCTTTCTTTCATTTTAAATCAACTCCAATATCATTTGTAAGTATTAGTGTTGTATTAATAAGTCCATTAGATTATTGGGTCGTTTTATCTCTTTATTATTTTTGGGATTTACATAAATGATAATCTCTTCAGCAGGCACTCCTTCTACTCCAAATCTAATGATGACCTTATTGATGCCTGTTACTAATTCCAATTGTTTACTAAAGGTACCAGAATTGCCTGAAACAATGGTATCACTATAGACCTCAATATAATCTTCTTCAGAAGGCAAAACTAATAGGTTAAAGTTCTTCCTAGTAAGGTCTGTAGTACCATAAACTTCTATAGTAATGGTAGTCCCAGGTGGCGCTATACCATTTATAAAATCGATTTTTTCTTCAATAGAATATGCCCTTTTCTCAGGTCTAATTATCTGGTATTTAGACAAGTCTACTTCTTGTTCTACCTTAACATTATCAGTTGCTTTCTGAGCATGGCCATATGAACTAAGAGCTATAATTCCAATCCCAATAATTAAACCAGCTATGATTTTTTTCCACATTCAAATACCCTCCTTTGTCTATATTACTGGTTAGTACTATTATATAGTACATATATTACAAAACTGTTACAATAGCATTAAGTTTGAATTACACATGTTTAAGTGGCAGTTTAATTTCAACACTTGTTCCCTTTCCAAATATACTTTCAAGTATTATATCCCCTCCATGGGCTTCAATTATCTGCTTTGCTATGGAAAGGCCTAATCCTGTTCCTCCTAGGTCCCTACTTCTTCCCTTTTCTACTCTATAAAACCTTTCAAAGATTCTTTTTTGGTCTTCTTCTGGAATACCTATTCCATTATCTTCAACCTTAATGTAGATAAAGTCATCTAAACTCTTTAATGAAATCTCAATCTTTCCTTTTTTATTGGTGTATTTTATACTATTTGAAATTATATTTATTATTGCCCTCTCAATTGCATCCCTATCAATTACCATATCTGGTAAATCATCTTCTATATCAAGTATTAGTTCATGCTCCTTTTCCTTAAGGGCAAAATCTAATTTTAGTAATACATCCTTCAAGAGTTTAGCTAAAGAAACCTCTTCCTTTTTCCACATAGTCTTTTGGTAATCTAGGTTAGAAAGCTGGAGTAAGTCTCTTACCAGCCTAGCCATCCTGTCACATTCGTTGTTAATAACAGATAGAAACTGTAAGGATAACTCATTATCTACTCCTGCATCCATTAAGGTTTCAGTATAGGACTTTATAGTGGTTATAGGGGTTTTTAATTCATGGGACACATTGGCTACAAATTCTTTTCTTATATTATCTAGTTTATGCTCCTTAGTTATATCTTGAAATACTATAATTAGTCCTCCAATATCTTTTTTTTCATTTTTAAAGGGGGCATATTTTACTTTATACACCTGGGATCCAATTTCAAAATTTGTTTCTCCCTCTAAGGTTTTTTCGTCATTATAATCGATATCTCCAATATTTATTATTTGTAAAGGAAGTGCCTTTTCTAAGTCAATATATTTTTCAAGTTCAATTTTCTTTAGGTTCAACAATTCTAAGGCAATGGGGTTAGCATGTATTATTTCACCGTTTGTATCTACTGCAATAACTCCCTCTGCCATGTAGCTAAAGATAGTATCTAGCTTTGACCTTTCTAAATCCATTTCCTGTATAGTATCTTTTAATTTCAAGGTTAAATGATTAAACATATTGGCCAATTGACCAATTTCATCATCAGACCTTACTTCAACAAATTGGTCAAAGTTACCCATGGCCATTTCTTCTGCCTTTTTTGTCACATCCCTAATGGGTTCTGTAATACTTGATGCTATTAAGTAACCTAAGAAAACTGTAATTAAAAGGGCAATAAAAGTTGCATTAGTTAAGATTCTCCTAGATTCATTAACTGTAATTGAAACATTTTCAAGATCAGAAACCATGTAAATCACACCCTTTACTTTACCAACTCCAGTAAAGGCAGGGTAAGCCACATGGTTTTCTCGAGTATTTTCATTTGGATCATTTTTAATTGCATTAGCCTTATCCCCATCATAGGCCCTTAGTATTAAGGTGGGGTCCAATTTAGAAGATAAGGCATTTTGTCCAATAATTTTGTGACTATTCCTTGACGTGCTGGCTATTATAGTTGGTACTTCATCTCCAAATATTACATATAAGGTTTCGTTGGTACCCAATCTCCATTCATTAACTGTTTCTTGAATTTCTGCTTGTACACTGAGCCAGTCATCTTCTGCTAAGTAGGAGGATGATCTTAGTATGGTTTCTATTCTTTGCTCCATAGTACTAGTAATATTAGCTATTTGTTGGGATTCTAGCTTGCTTATTATAAATATGCCTACAATGACCATAGCTATAAATACTAGCAAAAAATATACTACTATGAATTTCCATTTAATGCTAGAAAACATAATTATGCCCTCCTGAAGTAATATCCTACACCTCTTTTAGTTATGATATATTTAAATTCTCCATCTCCATCTTCGATTTTTTCTCTTAGCCTTCGAATAGTCACATCTACAGTCCTAATATCTCCATAGTATTCATATCCCCATACTTCTTCAAGTAGCTGTTCCCTTGAAAAAACCTGATTTGAGCTAGTTGCTAAAAACTTAAGTAATTCAAATTCCCTTAGGGTCAATTCAATGACTTTTCCTGACTTTTTCACTTCATACTTATTCAAATCTATAACTAAATCTCCAGAAGTAATTATAGAGTTAGTATTTTCTGAATTAGTAGAATTGGAATAATTGACCCTTCTCAAATTCGCCTTTACCCTTGCTGTTAATTCCCTCATGCTAAAGGGCTTTGTTATATAATCATCTGCACCTAGTTCTAAACCCAATACCTTGTCCACTTCCTCTTCCTTTGCTGTAAGCATGATTACTGGGAAATTATGCTTCATCCTGATCTCTTTAAGAACTTGAAAGCCATCTTTTTTGGGCATCATAATATCTAAGATAACCAAGTCTGGAAGTATATCCTCAATTGCTTGTACACCTTCTTCTCCATCATAAGCAGTACTTACCTTATATCCCTCTTTTTCAAGATTAAACTTGATTATGTCAGCAATAGCCTTCTCGTCATCGATGACTAATATCTTGCTACTCATGTAATCACTCCAATAAAATTTTACCTTTTATTCCTCATATATGATTATCTAATAAAGGATATTTATTGTCAAATCATAAATAAGCCTAAGTTTTTTTAACTTTTGTATTGATTTCCAATTAATTGTAATATATAATAAAAAGTTAGGATAAGGGGAGTAGCTTATAATTAGTTAGTCGTCAATACGGATTTCCCGGCTAACTACCTAATTATTTAGGAAGCAAGACCTTTGTTTAAACAAATATTTGTTTAAGCAAAGGTCTTTTGTTTTATTTCATAATTTTTGGAAATATTATTAATATGATTTACAAGGAAGGGGAATGAAATGAAAGACTGGTATAAAATAAGCAAGGAGGATTTGATATCTAGCTTAGAAACTGATCCTCAGTCGGGACTTACTGATGATGAAGTGAAGAAAAGAATCAGCAAATACGGAACCAATGAATTAAAGGAGGAAGAAAAGAAGAGCTTTTTGTCTAAGTTATTAGCTCAATTCTCTGATTTCCTCATACTAATATTAATTGGTGCAGCCCTTATTTCTTTCTTTGTAGGCGAGGGAAAAGACGCCGTAGTTATTTTAGCAATAGTTATATTAAATGCCCTCCTAGGCCTATACCAGGAGGGAAAAGCTGAAAAGGCCTTAGAGGCTTTGAAGAAAATGGCATCTCCTACTGCTAAGGTAATTAGAAACGGTCATTTGACAGAGGTACCTGCAAGTACCTTAGTTCCAGGAGACATTGTGTCCTTAGATGCAGGAGATATAATACCGGCTGATTTAAGATTGTTAGAGAGTTCAAATTTGAAAGTAGAAGAAGCTTCCTTAACTGGAGAATCTGTTCCAGTTGAAAAGGACAGTGAAGCCCTTTACCAGGAAGACATTTCCTTAGGAGATAGGAAAAATATGTTGTACATGAGTACTTCCATTACCTATGGTAGGGGAAAAGGAGTAGTAGTAGAAACAGGCCATAACACAGAAATAGGTAAAATTGCAACTATGATTCAAACTTATGAAGATGAAACAACTCCACTACAGAAGCAATTAAACCGCCTTGGAAAGTTTTTAGGTATTACCACTATTATTATCTGTATTGTAGTTTTCCTAATTGGACTCCTTCAAGGTAGAGAACTTTTGGAGATGTTCATGGTATCAATTAGTTTAGCTGTTGCAGCCATTCCTGAGGGCTTGCCTGCCATTGTAACTATAGTCTTGGCCCTTGGAATGAATAAAATGGTTAAGAGACATGCCATTGTAAAGAAGCTATTGGCTGTAGAAACCTTAGGTTCTACAACAGTCATATGTTCAGATAAGACTGGTACTTTAACCCAAAATGAAATGACAGTTGTTAAATTGTATACAGACGGAAAAGTCATAGACGTCACCGGAACTGGCTATGACATTAAGGGTGAGTTTAAGATAGAAGATAATAGGGTGGAGGACACTGAGTTTTTAAATACCCTCCTAAATATAGCAGTCCTGGCCAACGATGCAGATTTGGAAAAGACTGAAGATGGATATAAGGTAATTGGAGACCCTACAGAGGGAGCATTGATAACCTTAGCTGCTAAGGGGAACATCCAAAAATCCACTGCCAATGAAAAATATCCTAGAATTGAAGAAATACCCTTTGACTCAGCTAGAAAAATGATGACTACCTTCCATAAAAACTTCTTGCCCGGTAAGGTAGTATCCTTTACAAAGGGTGCTCCAGACATAGTTATAGATAGGTGCAGCAAAATAAAAGTTTCTGGTGAAATATTAGATTTTAATGATGAGATGAAAAAGGAAGTCTTAGAAGTAAATAGTAGTTTCTCAAAGGATGCCCTAAGGGTCTTAGCTTTGGCTTATAGGGAATATGATGAATTGCCAGAAGAAATATCTCCTGATAATAACGAAGTTGATATGATCTTTGTAGGCCTAGTAGGTATGATTGACCCTGCAAGGCCAGAGGCTAAGGAAGCCATTAGAAAATGTAAAGAGGCCGGCATAAAAACCATAATGATTACAGGTGACTATAAGGAAACAGCCTTTGCCATTGCCAAGGAACTAGGTATGGCTGAATCCATAGATGAAGCCATAATGGGCGATGAATTAAATAAGATTTCAGATGAGGAATTAAAAGAAGTAGTAAAAAGAGTTAAGGTGTTTGCTAGGGTATCCCCTGAACATAAGGTTAGAATCGTTACAGCCTTAAAGGAAAACGGTGAAATAGCTGCCATGACTGGCGATGGCGTAAACGATGCCTTGGCCTTAAAGAAAGCTGATATTGGAGTATCTATGGGTATTACTGGTACTGACGTGGCAAAGAACACTGCAGAGATGATTTTAACCGATGATAATTTTGCCAGCATCGTATCTGCAGTAGAAGAAGGTAGGATAATCTATAGTAATATAAAGAAATTCGTTGCCTTCCTATTATCTTGTAATATAGGTGAAATTCTACTGGTATTTACAAGTATATTGTTAAACCTGCCAGTACCTCTTTTAGCTATTCAGCTATTGTGGTTAAATTTAGTAACCGATAGTTTCCCAGCCTTGGCCCTCGGTGTTGAAAAGGGTGATCCCGATATAATGAAGATACCGCCTAGGGATACTAAGGAGCCTATCTTGACAAAGAGTATGCTAAGGGGAATTATCCTTCAAAGTTTGGCTATAGCTATTGCTTCTTTATTATCATATAGATGGGGTTTAATGGCTTATGGCGGAGACTTGATAAAGGCAAGAACAATTGTATTTACATCCTTAATAACTGCTGAACTTTTACGTGCCTTTTCAAGCAGGTCTCAAAAATATACCCTATTTAATATTGGGCTCTTCACCAATAAGACCATGGTATTTGCAGTCCTTATTTCCTTTACCTTATTGTTGTTAGTAGTATATGTACCATTCCTACAACCTATATTTAATACTACAGCCCTTGGCTTAAAGGATTGGCCTGTAATCCTAGGATTTGCTGTTATACCATTGATAGTGGGTGAGTTAAGTAAGGTAATATTTAAGGAAAAAGTAAATAAAGCATAATATTTTAAAAAAGCCTTCGGGCTTTTTTATTTTTTCATTTTTGACACATTTTATTTTTTTGCAGCATAGAATAGAACAAGGAAGGTGGTTATTGTGAGAAAATTAATTAATACCAAACTTTGTCCTATTCTAAGCTCAAAAATAATGTCCCAATCAAGGGAAGAAGTGCCAGTAATTCTTCAATTTAGAAATCCATCTAATAATTTTAAAAATATCAGTTCCCTACTAACGAAACCCAAGGCTAACTTGCCTTTAATCAATGGATTTGCTGGTTATATGAGTACAGAAACCATATATAGAATCATCGAGAGTCCAGAAATCGAATTCATAAGCTTTGACTCTCAGGTATATGCATTATTGGATATTGCTGCTCCAACTATGGAAGCTCATTTTCCCCATGATAAGTCCCTGGAAGGAGAAGGAATTACTGTAGCTGTTATAGATACGGGAGTAGCTCCCCATTATGACTTGACTAGGCCCACCAACAGGTTGATTGGTTTTAAGGATTTCGTTAACAATAAAACTACACCTTATGACGATAATGGCCATGGGACCCATGTTGCTGGAATCATTGCAGGTAATGGATATTCTTCTAGAGGTAAGTATGTAGGTATAGCACCTAAGGCCAATATCTTAGGTATAAAGGCCTTAAATGAGCAGGGTGGAGGGAATATATCCGATGTAGTGGCAGCCATATCCTATGTTGTGGAAACTAAGGATAAGTATAATACTAAAATATTGAATCTATCCTTGGGTACACCTGCCAATATTCCCTGTGAAAAGGATCCTTTATGTAAGGCTGTAGATGCTGCCACAAAGGCTGGATTAATAGTAGTTGTGGCTGCAGGTAACAGTGGACCTAAGGAAGGTACCATACTTTCACCGGGAATAAGCAGAAATGTCATTACAGTTGGGGCTGTCGACGATAAAAGAACCATAGACCCATCAGATGATACTATTGCTCCTTTTTCCAGTAGGGGGCCTACAATTGAAGGGTTAATTAAACCAGATATAGTTGCTCCAGGAGTTAATATAAGATCTTTATCAAATAAAAGTTACGATGGATATCTTTCCTTAAGCGGAACCTCCATGGCAACTCCCCTAGTGTCAGGATCTGTGGCCCTGCTTCTAAATAAGTTTGGAGACCTTAAGTTTGAAGAGGTAAGGGAAAAACTCATTTCTTCCTGTATAGACCTGAGGGACTCTAAGGATAATCAGGGAGCAGGTATGTTAAACTTGAAATTGTTATTTGAGGATGATAAGGATAATAATGAAAGTCGAGTTCTTTGCGAAAGCATAGATGTTAAATCTAAGGGTAAGGATCTGTTTGAAAATATTCTTTTTATTTTAATAGTCTTATTTTTACTTGACTCTAGAATATAGAAAAATTAAAAAGGAAGCCTAAGCTTCCTTTATCTTACATAATTGGCTGGATTTTGATTTTTTCCATTTTTCAATACTTCAAAATGTAAATGAGGCCCTGTTGACCTTCCTGTATTTCCAACGTTTGCTATATGCTGTCCCTTATATACCTTGTCTCCAACCTTAACTAAGATCTTGCTGCAGTGGGCATATCTAGTCTTAAATCCATTTCCATGGTCAATTTCAACTAAATAACCATAGTTGCCCTTATACCCTGCATATACTACTTTTCCACCATCTGCAGCATAAATTGGAGTACCTGTTTTTGCTGCAATATCTATACCATAATGCATCCTTCCCCTCCTCATACCATACCTGGAGGAAATACTCCCCCTAGTAGGCATCAAGAAGGTGCCTGTGGCTACGGTCTTTGGAGGCTCCTTAGTTCCTCTAACTACAACTTCAGTTACTGGCTCTTTTAGTATTTCTTCTTCTATTATTTCCCTCTCCACTAAAATTCCATTGTGTCTTATTTCATTTGCTAGTACTCGCTTTTCACCAGTAGCACCAGCAACTTTTGTTTTCTTTTCAGTTTTATACATTTTGTCACTATATTCTATTTCTGTTTCATATTTTATTTTTTCCGTATATTCTATTTCTGAAACTGTGGCAACTGTCAGTACTGGTTTTGGTACTACAAGTTTTATTTCATCACCTATTTGCAATCTTTCCGGCTTTTTGTCTGGATTAGCTGCTATTAAATCATCTACAGATAGGCCATAGAACTTTGCTATTGTCCAAAGACTCTCCCCCACTTCTACAGTATGGGTTCGAATTTCCTCGGAATTAGTAAGTAGATGATTATATAAGGCTTCTCCGTTGCCAATTTTATATAAGGGCATTTTCTTTTTCTCAATTTTTACATCTTCAACTATTTTTACTTCCTTTATTTCATTGTCTTCTAAATTATTTTCATAAGGCTCTTTTATCCTATTGATTATATCTTCTATTTCTTCCTTAGTTTTAAGGGCTCCTACTTCTTCACCGTTTACTATAAGAACGTATCCATATACTAGGAAACCCACTTTATCTTTAATGGTTTTCCTTAGATCATCATTATGGGTTATTAAATCGTCCTTAGCCTTAGTTTCTTCAAATCTTACATCCTCATTCAATACTACATCTATATCATAGGTTCTAGACAATTCCTGCTGTAAACTATCCATTATAGCAAGAACACTATCCTGCTCTCTAACTGTTCCTATTTTTTCATCTCCAAGATATACATCATAGGCCATTAAACTGGCTTCATAAGCCCTGTATCCTGTAATACCTAAGGCTACTATGGCTATTAGCATTACAACAGTTAATGCTATCTTTAGATATGTAGTCTTCAATTTATTATCTGTGTCATTATTTCCCTTAAAGAAGTCTGGTTTTTTCAGCTTAATTTTTTTTACCCTTTCAATAAAACTTGTTAGTTTCTCTTTCACTTCACCTAGGTTAAGCTTTGTATGGTTTGGATTATCCATATCCTATCCTCCTAGTTTGGATTAATTGAATATAATCAAAGTTCATTGTAACCATTATGTAACAATTATATCATAGTTAATCATTATTTCAACTCTTTAGCCTGTCTAATATTTATAGTATATTCCATTAATTTATATTTATTCCATTTCATCTATTAATGGAAATTCAACATTTATGGCATCTTAAATACCTTTAAGTAAAATTATTGCATTAACTTATCAAAAATTTATTACATTTTTTTAATAAACACTAAGTCAATTATTTATTAGTATTATTTTCTGCTTTTAGGTAATACTTCTAATATCCCTTCTATCATAAGTATCTTTAACTTTGAAAAGGAGGATATTATGAACTTATTTCCTAGGTGCAATTATGTAGATTCTAATTCTCCCTTTGCAATATCCCTATTTTCAGACTTAATATATAAATACTTATCAAGGGAAGTCTCTGGAGGGGAAGATTTAATTATACTCTGCATAGGTACTGATAGGTCCACTGGTGACTCTTTAGGGCCCTTAGTTGGCCATAAGCTATTGCCACTGATAAAATCCTATAAGGATATAGCCTTATTTGGGACTTTAGAAAATCCAGTTCATGCTAAAAACCTTGAATCTACAATAGAAAAAATATATGCAGATTTTAAATCACCCTTTATAATAGCAGTAGATTCTTCCCTTGGAAATTATAATAGGATAGGATACATATCTATAAAAAATACTCCTCTGAAGCCAGGGTCAGGAGTAAATAAGATATTGCCTGCCGTTGGAGATATTTCTATAACAGGGGTTGTAAATGTTGGTGGTATGATGGAATTTATGGTTTTACAAAATACTAGACTATCTATAGTAATGAATATGGCAGACATTATTACAAAAAGCCTATATCTCTCCCTAGTTCGCTTTTATAAGGAAAGGGATTATATACTAGAAAAGTAGCCTAAGGCTACTTTTAACATATTACTTTTAATTTTTCAGCTTCCATGGAAAATAAGACTTCATTAACATTTGGAATTACTTCACCATCTATATTTAAATTTACTTCTTCCTTAGATTTAACCCTTACATCTTTTCCCCTATATAACTTCACATATTTATCATATTTAATATGATTGCCTTTGAATATGGAAGGAAATAATAGTAAAAATTTAAGCTTGTTTATATTAGATATAACACATATATCTAGGTGGCCATCATCAACTACGGCATTTGGTAAAATTGGCAAACCACCACCATAGTATTTGCCATTGCCTACAGCTAACAATAGGATCTTTTCCTCTATGATTTTATCATCTATTATTATTTCTACTTTCTTGGCCTTATAGTGTATAAGTGTATATATTACGCTGACAACATAGGAGATTCCGCTTTTTATTATCTTTTTAATATTGGTATTATTTATTACTACATCTGCATCAAAGCCTATGCTTCCTATATTTAAAAAATTATATTTATTGGCCCTTCCAATATCTATGAGTTTAGTATTTCCTTTACAAAGAAGCTCCAAGGCCATTGACGGATCCTTTGGTATGCCTAAGGACTTGGCCATATCATTTCCTGTACCTCCGGGGATAATACCTAAAATCCCCTTCCCCTTATTGATTAGGCCTCTAGATACTTCGTTTACTGTTCCATCTCCTCCTACTGCTACGATTATTTCATAATTTTCAGCCTTATCCTCCGCCAGTTTTATGGCTTCCCTTGGCCCCTTAGTTAGGATTACTTCATATTCCCTGTTTTGCTTGTCCATCTTTTCCTTTATAAGAGATATTAATGCCCTAGCTTTACCTCCACCTGCTACAGGATTTATTATGAATAATATTTTATCCATTTAGTATCCTCCTAAATTTTCATTTCATTATATTCTCCCATCATTGCTCTATCTATTGCTTGTATTTCTTCTACAGATAATGGATATACAGATTTGCCAAATTTAATTGGTTTAGCATAAACAGTACTGTGTTCCCTTCCATAAATACTTGTAACCACAAAACCATTGTTAAAATTATCTAATAAGGCAATAGAAAAACTTAAATCAGAGCCCATTTCGGCAAAGGCATTATATCTTACAATTCCAACTTTTTGGATAGCAAAGGATAGCTTTGTATTCAAAGATTCTATTTTTTGCTCCATGATATTCATATCTATATGAATATCATGGAGTTCTTCTGCTGTCTTTATTAACAACTCTTCTACATTTACACCTTTTATTCCTCTTGTAAACTCATTGTATTTTTTCTTTATCCTAGATATTCTTATTTCAGCTATTATATTTGAAATTAATAAAAGGAACAAGGCCGCAGCAAGTCCTATTATAATCTCTATATTGTATGTTGCTATAAATTCCCTTAGCTGAGTCATTCCTTTACTCCTTTCTAAACTTCCCTTGCTATTTCTTTCAAGGCCTTAATTGCATATTCTATTTCTTCATGGGTATTTTCATAACCAAAGCTAAATCTTACTACTCCCTGTTCAAAGGTACCAATGGTCTTATGGGCTAAGGGAGCACAGTGTAGTCCTGGCCTAACGGCTATATCATATTTTTCATCTAAGATATAGCTTATTTCAGATGAGTCTGCATCCTTTATATTTAAGGCTACTACAGGAGCATGTGAACCTATTTCTAAAGTTCCATACAGTTTTACCCCTTCTATTTTAGCAGCCTCATCTATAAAGTGTTTTGTTAATTCTTCTTCCTTCCTTCTGATATTATCTATGCCTACCTCCATTATATATTTAACTCCAGCTCCAAGGCCTACAATCCCTGGACCATTAGGTGTACCAGATTCAAATTTATCTGGCAATACATCAGGTTGAACCAGTGAATGGGAAACACTGCCCGTTCCCCCTTGAAACATTTCAGTTAATTCTACTCCCTCTCTAATATATAGGCCTCCTGTACCTTGGGGACCTAAAAGCCCCTTATGGCCTGGAAAGGCTAGCATATCTATATTCATAGCATTTACATCTATATCATAGACACCGGCAGCTTGTGCCCCATCTACAAGGTATAGTATATTATGTTTCTTAGCAATTTTCCCGATTGTCTCCACATCCATAATAGTTCCTGTTAAATTAGATATATGGGTAGTTACTATTAGCTTAGTGTTTGGCCTAATGCTATCCTCTATATCCTGAGGGTTTATTCTTCCCTTTGAATCTCCTTGAACTATTGTATTTTCCACTCCTAGCTTTTCCAAATACACTATTGGCCTTAAAACAGAGTTATGCTCCATAGATGTGGTAATAACATGATCACCAGGCTTTAAAATACCCTTAATGGCAATATTTAAAGCTTCGGTGCAATTTAGGGTAAAAATAATATTTAAAGGGTCCTTTATATTGAAGAGTTTAGATAACTGAACCCTAGTTTCAAATATGCCTCTGCTGATGGCTAAGGCCTTTTTGTGGCCTGATCTTCCTGGATTAGCTCCATATTCAGTCATGGCTTCCATTATCTTATCATAAACTATTTTAGGCTTTGGATAAGATGTGGCAGCGTTGTCAAAGTATACCATATCATCACTCCAAACTTATATCGATAAATTCAAACTTTTCTACGTCAAATAGCCCCATATCTGTAAGCTTTAACTTTGGTATAACTGGTAAAGCCATAAAAGATAAAGTCATAAACGGGTCTATATTTTCATTTACCTTTAATTCCTTATGGGATAAGTCTATCATTTCCTTTAATATCCTATTTGTTTCTTCAATTGGGCGTGAAGTCATTATGCCAGCAATTTCTAAAGGTAGGCTTTTTAACACCTTTCCCCTGGAAACCATAGTTAGGCCTCCACCAATTATTTCTAATTCTTTTATTGCTGCTAAAATATCTTCATCATTATCTCCTACAACTATCATATTATGCGAATCATGACCAACTGTTGAACCAATGGCTCCATTTTTTAGTTTAAAGTTTTTAATCAAGCCTACCCCAATATTACCTGTGGCAAAATGCCTTTCCACTACTACAAGCTTTAGAATATCATCATTTGAATAATCAAAGTAACCATTGACTAAGTTAACTTCATCAACTATTTTTTCTGTAACTATACTATTTTCAACTACTCCAATTATATTAGCCTTATTGGATTTCATTGGGATTTGTAAATCTTCTACTTTTACATCCCTAATCCTCACTGAATCAACCATATTCTTCGGTAGATGAATAGTAGTATCAAATAGGGCCTGATTGTTTTCAGCAACCAGCTTGCCATTTTTAAATACTTTAACTATATTAAAATCCTCTAAATTATCTATAACAACTAAATCTGCAATATATCCCGGGGCTATGGCTCCCTTTCCTTTTAATCCATAGCATTCTGCAGCATTTAATGTGGCCATCTTAATGGCATCTATTGGCTCTATTCCCTCTCTAATGGCTAATTTAATATTATAGTCTATGGTACCCTCATTAATTAAGTCCTCTGGATGTTTATCATCGGTGCAGAATAAAAACCTTCTTAAATTGTCCTTGTTCACAACCTTAATTATATTTCTTAAGTCCCTGGCAGCAGATCCTTCCCTAAGAAGGATATACATACCTAATCTCAGGCGATTTAAGACTTCTTCTGCAGTAGAACATTCGTGTTCAGTCATAATACCTGCAGCTACATAGGCATTTAAATCCTTGCCGTCTATCATGGGCCCATGGCCATCTTTTACCCTGTCTTTAAACAAGATTAATTTCTCAATTACCTTTTCATCTAAAAAAATAACTCCAGGATAATTCATCATTTCTCCTAAGCCTAGGACAGTTTCTTCATCCATTAATTCTTTTAAGTCCTGGGCTTCAAGGATGGCTCCGGCATTTTCAAAATTTGTTGCAGGCACGCAGCTTGGCAGCATTACATAAACATCTAAGGGAACCCTCTTGCTGTCTTCTATAATATATTTTATCCCCTCGATTCCCTTAACATTGGCTATTTCATGTGGATCTGCAATTATGGAAGTTACTCCCCTAGGTACTATAACTCTGGCAAATTGGGATGGTGAAGACATAGATGATTCGATATGGACATGTCCATCTATGAATCCTGGAGATAAGTATCTCCCACTTAAGTCTATTTCCTTTTCTCCTTCATACTGGCCTATGCCTACTATATAGCCCTTATCTATAGCAACATCTCCTTCTATTATCTCATTTGAAAAGACATTGATAATCTTACAGTTTTTTAAAACTAAGTCTGACTTTTCTACTCCCCTGGCCTTTAATATTAAATTTTTAACCATTTTTTCACCCCTTAGTTAAAAAATGTTTATACAATAATTATACTACTATTCCCCTTAATAATATAATACATTATTTTAGCTGTTTAATAAAGAAAAAAAGAGAAGGTAATCCTTCTCTATGCCTGTAATCTTTCATAAACAACTTTTAAAAGTTCTTCCTTCAATCTTTTGCCTTCGTTTAATATATTGTCAACCTTTGCACCTATTTCATCTTTAAACTCTTGATCTTTTATGCTGTTCAAGTTTATAGTAACGTTAAACAATGCACCTTCTAGGCCTGCATATGCCAATAAAGTGCCAACTCCCACGTCTGTAATGGCATTTACATTTCCGTATTTAGCAAATATATCCTGCAATTGTAATAATCTTAGGCATTTTTCAGCACATCTTAAAGGAACTTCTAAGGCTACCTTATATCCTTCCTGTATGGCTTCACGTCTAAGAGCCTTTTCTTCCTCAGTTTCCTTTGGAAGTTTAAAGGCTTCCATTACCTTATCGAAGGCCTTAGTGTCTTCATCTACAATTTTGTTTAAGTCTTCCATTAGAGTGTCAATTTCCTTAGCGCTTTTAGTTATTTCTTCTTTGATTTCATCAGATAGATCTTCATAGGCCTTTTTCCCTACGGTTAAGTTGTTAACCATACTAGTTAGGGCAGCTCCAAGACTGCCTACTAAGGCAGAAACACTTCCTCCACCTGGTGTTGGATCTCCACTAGCTACATTAGCTATGTATTCCTTTAAGCTTTTTTCAATAAACATTAATACCCACCTCCTAGCCTTATTTTACTATAAAATGGGGGAAAAGGAAACAAGTTGTTTCCTTTTCCAATTATTTAACCTATTTTTCCTTACCCAGGTAATTCATGTCATAATCCCTCAACATTTCTGCTGCTTGAGGGGCTAAGATCAACAAGCCAATTAAGTTTGGTATGACCATTAGGCCATTAAACATATCTGCCAAATCCCATACTAAGTCTACTTTTAAGAATGAGCCTAAGACTATAAATCCCAAGACTATCCATCTATATATGGGAACTGCCTTAATACCAAACAAAAATTTAATATTGGCTTCACCAAAGAAGTACCAGCCAATAATAGTTGTAAAGGCAAAGAAGAACAGGCTAACAGCTATAAAGCCTAAGCCAATTTCCCCAAGACCTAACCTGAAGGCTTCCTGGGTCATTTCTATACCTGTAAGGCCAGTTAAATTTGCTCCTGTAACTAAGTTTACCAGGGCTGTAGCTGTACAAATAACTAGGGTATCTACTATAACTCCAACCATTGCAGCCATACCCTGTAGTGTTGGATGAGCAACTTTTGCTACTGCATGGGCATGGGGAGTTGAACCCATACCAGCTTCGTTTGAAAAGAGTCCCCTTGCTATACCAAATCTGACAGCTTCCTTTACAGTAACTCCTAGGGCTCCTCCTACTGCTGCTTGAGTATTAAAGGCACCGACAAAAATACTCTTAAATGCTGGAATAATATTGGCACCATTTCTTATCAATATAATAATACTTCCTATTATATATAGTACTGCCATGAAGGGTACCACTAATTCAGTGAAGGAAGCGATTCTTTTCATACCACCAATTAATATTAAGCCAACAAGTATTGCAGTTATTATTCCTCCAATTAGCTTATTTATTCCAAAGGCAGTATTCATTGCAGTAGATATGGAATTTGATTGGACCATATTTCCTACGAAACCTAAGGCTAAAATTATTGTAACTGCAAAAAATCCTGCCAAGAACTTGCTCCTCACTCCCTTAGATAAGTAATAGGCTGGTCCCCCTGTAACTTCATCACCTACCCTATCAGCATATTTTTGAGCTAAGACTGCTTCTCCAAAATTCGTAGCCATCCCAAAAATTGCTGAAATCCACATCCAAAATACTGCACCTGGCCCCCCTGCAGCTATGGCTGTAGCAACACCTGCCAGGTTGCCTGTACCTACTTGGGCAGCAACAGCAGTGGCTAGGGCTTGGAAAGATGTCATTCCATCTGCATCCGCTTTTTCATCCCTTTTAAAGATTCCTCCAAATACCTGCTTAAAACCTGGACCCACTTTACTTATTTGCGGAATCCCCAAACGGATGGTGTAATAAATACCTGTACCAAGTAAAGCATAAATTAAAAAATTATTCCACAAAAATCCATTTACTACACTGACAAAGCCTTGCATTTAAAGCCTCCTTTAATTGTTATTTTTATCGCAATCTTATTTTACTCCATGAGATTATTTTTGTAAATATTTTATTTGTTAAGTTTTTGACATTAATTTTATGCAAGTATTTTTTTATATTATTTTCAAAATCTCTAAAAAAAAACCAACCATTTTTTGGTTGGTTATAAGGACAAGATTCCTGACATAACTATTTTAGCTTTTCCTCCTACCTTGATAATATATTCTCCATCTCTTTCTTCTATTTTACAGTAAATGGTACTGGGCCTATTCATTTGCTCTCCCTGATAGGATACCAAGTCATTGCCTTGGATTAAATTATTCTTTTTTAAATAATAGATAAGTGCACCATTTGATGTCCCTGTTGCTGCTTCCTCATCAATTCCTACGTATGGGGCAAAATTTCTAGTATATGCATATTCTGAACCTATCTTTGGCAAGTAAAAGGCATGGACTCCAATAACATTTAAGTCCTCTGAGACTTTGGACAACTTATCCTTATCAATTTTTATCTTGTCTAGTACTTCCTTAGTCTTTATTGGCAGGATTATATCTGGTACTCCTGTGGAAATAATTTCAGGGTATGCTGTAGTTCCTTCAATACCAATGTCTTCAACCCTAATACCCATAGCTTCAGCAAGCCTATCTAAATCCTTTAAGGTACTTAAGGATTTTGGCTTATCCTGTTCCATAAATACCTTGTCTATTTTCCCATTTATATAGTACAACTCTACAGGCAATTGGCCTAAATTGGTCTCCTGATAGGCCTTCATTATTCCATTGTCTATGCCTTCTATATAGCCCATTTCTCCCAAGGCGTAAAAAGCTGCAATTGTAGCATGTCCACATAAATCGATCTCACAAACTGGGGTAAAGAATTTAACTAAAAAAGAATCTCTACTAAAAGGAGTTACAAATGCTGTTTCAGATAAGTTCATCTCTTCAGCAATTTTTTGCATCATATGTTCTGTCAAATTCCTTGGACTTATGACAATGCCTGCAGGATTACCTCCAAATATTTTATCTGTAAAGGCATCTACTTGGTAGATATTTATGTCCATTAAACCACTCCTTTTAAAATATCTATTATTCTCTCTAAGTCTTCGTTGCCATAGTATTCAATTTCAATTTTGCCTTTTTTCTTTCCTTGGACCAAATTCACCTTAGTTCCTAAGATTCTCATTAAGTTTTCTTCTACTTCTATTATATAGGGCTCTTTTTTATCCTTGTCTTTTTTCTTATCCTTCTTATTTGAAATATTTTCTACATCTCTTACATTGAGACCTTTCTTTATTATTTCCTCTGCTACCTGTAGCTGCTTTTCCTTATCCTTTATACTTAACAGGGCCTTACCATGGCCTGCTGTTAGCTGCCCCTTAGAAATATATTCTATTACTTTCTCATGCAAGTTTAACAGCCTAACAGTATTAGCTATATAAGACCTTGACTTACCTAATTCCTTTGCCAATTCTTCTTGAGTTAAATCATAATCCTCCATAAGTTTTTTGTAGGCTATAGCCTCTTCAATAGGATTTAAATCTTCCCTTTGAATATTCTCTATTAAGGCATATTTTGATGATACCTTATCATCTATATCTTTTATGATACAGGGTATTTCTTCTAAACCAGCTATTTTACTGGCCCTCCATCTCCTTTCACCAGCTATGATTTCATATTTTTTTCCTACTTTTCTTATTATGATAGGTTGAATCAGTCCGTGGGCTTTAATTGAATCTGCAAGCTCTGCAAGAGCCTTTTTATCCATATTCTTTCTAGGCTGGTTCTTGTTTGGGGAAATCAGGTTAATATCAATATACTCTACAGCTTCCTTTTCACTATTTTCATCTACAAGTAAATCTTCAGAAATTAAAGCTGACAGTCCCTTGCCTAACCCTCTCTTTTTTACAGCCATAATATCACTCCTCAACTAATTCTAAAAATTCTTCAGCCAGTTCCATATAAGCCTCTGCACCCTTAGACTTGTCATCATAATCCATTATAGATAAACCATGGCTGGGGGCTTCAGCCAACCTAACATTTCTAGGAATTATACTTACATAGACCTTGTTCTTAAAAAAGCTTTTTACTTCATCTACTACTTGGATAGATAGGTTTGTCCTACCGTCAAACATGCTTAGTACTACACCTTCTACCTCTAGATTTGGATTTAAACCTTTTTTCACAAGCCTTATAGTTTCAAATAGTTGTCCAACTCCTTCAAGGGCATAGTATTCACATTGTATTGGTATGATTACACTATCTGAGGCAACCAAGCCTATAACTGAAAGTATGCCTAAGGAAGGAGGACAATCTATGAATATATAGTCAAAGTCATTTTTTATTATTTCTAGTTTATCCTTAAGGATTTTTTCCCAACTTCCTTCTCTTGCTAGTTCTATCTCCAAGCCCGCTAATTCATTATTGGATGGTATTATTTTTACGTTTTCTGCTGTAGTATCCTTAATGGAATCCCTAATATCTACATTTTTGGCTAGGACATCATATATTATAGGTTCTACTGAGTCCTTATCTATGCCTAAACCTGATGTAGAATTGCCTTGAGGATCTATATCAACTAGTGCAATTTTTTTCCCAAGTTTTCCAAGAGCTGCACTAAGATTAATGGCTGTAGTAGTCTTCCCTACCCCTCCCTTTTGGTTGAAGATGGAAATTATCTTGCCCAAATTACCACCACCTTAAATTCGCCTATATTAATTACGAAGCCATTAAGAATTTTCTTAATAATATAATATCATATATTTTTACTGTTTTGTAATATTTTATATTTTGTAATGATAGTGTAATAAAGAAAAATTTATATTTAGCCCTCATATTGGCTACAAAAAAATGTTCCACGTGGAACATTTTTAAGCTCTTTTCTAAAGTTATTATTTATAATCAAAAAAATTTCTTTTTCTCCTCTTTTACATGCTTTCGTACATATAAGCCCATTATAATCATAAATATTAAACCGCCAAAATATAAAGCTAAAGATAGGAACTGTAGAGAAGGTAAAAATATTGCTAAAATAACTGCAAGAATGAGTAAAATATATCCACCAAATGAAACTAAAGGTGCCCATTTTCCAAATTGTGCTCTCAAAACTCTAATTTTTATGGTCTCGTTTCGCATATCATGCTGAAACCCTTCTTTAGAAAAGGATACCCATAATCCCTTTATAAGGAGATATGCCCAAATAGGACATAAAAAAATGAAATTTTGTCTCCTTGTATAAACTTTTTTACCTGATAAATAAAAGCTCCTCCACCGATTAAAATTGTGGCTATTAAAGTTTTCCAACTATAAACCCTCATATCAATCACCTATATATAATATGGTCACTATATATTTGAACACTTAAAAATATTAGCTAAAACTGTGTCCCTATCAAATTTTAAAATAGGGGCACTTAGCTTTTAAACACTCCCTGTTATTAGTTCTAAAACTACATATGGGGCCATAATCTTCGTAATCGTACAATTTCAAATTAAAATGTTCATCTGTAAATTTGGCAGCTTCTTTTATAGCCGTAAATAAATTTCTTTTGCAACACCTTGGCCCTCCTGTTTCGGCCATTTTCAACAAGGCAGTTCCAGTCATTAAGTTTGCAAGACCCCAGCTTTCTCTTGTTAAAGGAGTTGCTCCAGTAATAATGCTTACATATATGCCAGTACCAACAGCTGCTCCACAGTTACCATAAAAACCGCAGAATCCACCTTTTATATCCTTAGCCCTCATCTTTGCTACTGCAAGCTTTTTAGCTTTTTCACTTGCTCCATCTAAAAGATTATAATAGGATGTCAAAAGTACCGCTGGAACTAGAAAATGATGTTCTGGCCCGTGCATATTAATAGATGGATTTTTCATCAATTCAATAGCCATTTCCATTGGATTTGTTTTATCTGTTTCTCTACAATAATTTTCTATTAAGCCAATGGCATCCATAGAATGGCACATATCACAAACATAGTGCCCATCTAAACAAGTTACATTAGCCTTAAACTTTTTGTGACAATAAAGACATTCAACTTCTTTGTAGTCTTCATAGTATATTAGCTCCTTACCGCAAATCATACAGTCATTCCTATGTTTTGAACTTTGTTGATTTTCCATTTAAATCACCATCTTTCTAAAAATAATAAACTATTGGTATGATTCCTTCATGGTCTTTACAGTTTATAGCAGAGTCAAAAGCCTCTTCTTAATGCTATGGAGTAATTCAAATCATTGTACAGCACTACTTTTAATTCTTCGGATTATTTAGGCATATTTAGACCACTTGCAACAATACTAAAACAATGTCAAGATTACAAAGCTATTTCCTATTAATAATGATTCCTTTGCAGAATCAGCATAGTAATAAGATTTATAACCAACAAAAAAACCAATAAGCACAAAATAAAATACTGAGGATTGATAGCTTCATACCTACAAAATTTAATTTTAGTAAAATATGAAATGTAATTAAAATAATTAATGGAGATATTGAAAAAAATAAAAGTTTTATTTTATTCACGAATACTTTCTCCTTTAAATCATATTATGAAGTTACTTTTCCCACACTAATAAGTATCTCCAAAAAAGTTTTCTTTTAATTATTGCTGTTGGTATATGCTTATTTGCTATAGCCCTTATTTCATCCATGGTCATATATTTATCAATTTTACCATGCCTTTCCCAAACTTTTTTTGCATGTTCATGGTCTTTTCTAAGCCTTCCATTTTTAACTATATTCATTATAATGTTAGGGAAAAAGGCAAACCCCCATATTATATAATCACTTAGGGATTTTGCTTTAACAAGATCTAATATAATCAGCTTACCACCTCTTTTAAGCTTATCCTTTGCAAAAGATAAAAGCCACTCGTATGGTAAATGATGTGCTGTGGCTGAGGTTATTATAACATCCAGGCTATTGTCTTCAAAATCCATGTTTAAAATATTATCGCAAACATACTCTATATTTTCACTTAGGTTTAGGACTCTTGCTTTCTCGATCATCTTATAAGCAATATCAACAGCTATTACCCTCTTAGATTTTTTAGATAACATATAAGAAAGCTCACCCTTGCCACAGCCTATGTCAAGGCAGGTTCCTACATTGTCGGGTATTAGTTTTATAAGCTCTTTGTAATAACAATTGTTATGGTTCCATTTTGGCTCATCAAGTTCAGCTATTTCATTGAAATCACTTTTTACAAGGTCGTAATCTTCCATCTTCCTACCTCCATCTATTAAGCAAAGAACTTAAAAGCAACTAAGTCCTAAATTATTCAATGATTATTCTATATAATGGTGCTGATATAATTATGTAAGACTGAATCTCAACTTCAAATATAAAATTCCAATCCTTCCCTATTAAACATGCAATAGCATTATGTACATAGGAACAAGTATAATCATTAAACTAATGCAGCATGCGATTGTATATTTTTTAGTATTCCGTCCTTCTTTAATAGCCTTTATAGCACCAATTAAACTCATCACAAATATAATTGGAGTGAACCAAATCGTATAAAAACCAATAATCAGAAAAAATGCATTTTATTATCCTCCATTTTCAATTATTCACATTATTTTCATAACGTAATATAGAAATATGTCTTGAAATATTAGGTGTTTATCATTATTCCTACTTATTACTCCTCAATTCAAATCCTATCAATATTGCTCCTATCACCAAAGTAATGGGATACTTATAGGCCAGATAAATAATACCTGATAAGTAAAACCAAATTTTAAAAAACTAAGGGGCATGAAATTATTTGCATTACTTTTCTTGTTTGGCATTTAATACCTCCAAAATAACTTTTAACAGCAAGCTCCAGTCTACTTTTACCAGACTATAATTAATCTATCTTTCCTTCTATTTTGTAAATAAATCTCCTTAAGGACAATTTGCCAAAAACAAAAATAATTAAAGTAAAGATAATTACATAAATATAGTTAAAATCAATTTTAAGATGTTCTAATATTTTAGTAGCAAGGGTGAAAATTATTGTATATACTATTGCATCAATGAATAAAATAAACGTTTCTTTCATAATCATAACCTCCAACTTAAGTAGACCTGTCAAAGTTAATAAATCTACTAATATACATTGAAAACAATATGAAGTTCAATACCCTTATCTAAAAGATATTTTATATTAAGGCTCCATGCTTCTTTACATATCCTTTCCTGGGTGAAGCCAAATCTGGAATATCAATTCAAACGGCTAATTTATCACTATAATCAACATAGTTATAGTCATCATCTCAAAGGATTAGCTCATACATCCTACACTCATGGACCCTTTTAAATTTGTTTTTGATTTCATCCTTATTTTCACCTAAATAATGGGCAAAAAAGTTACATATGGATAAATCTTTTATTTTAGGACTAGCAATTTCATTACACTCTTTGCGGTCTCCATAGACGTGTAGATACTCCTCCTTTAACCTAAATCCCCTACTTAGATACCAGTCATTTACCCATTTATCATCCCTTGTCCATGCCTCAATCCTCTTTATATCTTTTTCCTTCAAAATTTCTATTGCCCTATTTAATAGCTGGGTTGCTATTCCACGGTTTCGGTATTCTGGCAATACAGCTAGATGCCATATTACTGCCCCTAATTCATCGGTATAGTAACATACAGTTCCTTTTTCTACTTCATACTCTACATCTATTAAACCTACTATTTTATTATCTATTTCTGCAACTAATTCTACTGAAGGGTTATTATATTTCTCCTTTTCTCTTAGCACATTGTCAAAATATGCAGTATCTAAAAAGGATAATACCCTACACCTTACCCATCCTAAACTATCTCTATCCTCATATTCTCTTATTATCATTTTAAACCTCCTAAGTAGTCATTTCATAATAATCCTACTTACTAGTTTCTATTTGTAAAATCATGGTATCATACACAAAAAAGTATATATATCCCCCCAAACTTTAATTTATATTAATATCTAATGCTAGTTAATAAAGTCAGAATTTTATATTGCCTAAACTATAGAAATAATGACACAGCAACTAATAATGGAAATAAGTATTGATAGTAAACAGTGATACCAGAATCTTCTTTTTATATTAACTAAGCAAGTGGAAAACTTAACTGTCAATTGAAGTATTTTTATTAAAAAATTCTTCCCTAGTAATTTCATATTCAACAAAACTTCTTAAATTTCCTAGCTGGTCCTTCCATGAATTTTCCTGTATTTTAATTTTCCTTGCCCCAATTTTCCTTTCATAGACATGCTGGGCCCGTCTATTTTCAAGCATTGTGTCCCAAACAATTCTCTCTACTGGGACCTTGGAATTAATGACTTCATCTGTAAAAAGGTATTCAAATAAGATCCTTATAATCTTGGTACCATACCCTTTATTTTGATAATTAACGTCACATATTTTCCATCCAGGATATGCTGTATTATCCTTAAAACCATAACTCAACTCACCTACAGGTTTTCCGTCGATTTCTATGATGCAAAGCTGATTTAATTTACCTTCCCTACTTTTTATATTCTCTATGGTATCCTCTAAAGGTTCTCCAAGTCCATTGGGAAAACTTGCATGTTCCATAACATTACCATCATTCCACCATCTATTTAATTGTTCTGCATCATCGATTGTGGCACTTCTAATAACTATATTATCCTTTTCTATCCTCATACCTTCCACTCCATTAATTGAACTTCTGCACAAAATACACAATCAGGGTAAGCACATTTTCCTTACATCCATTCATTACAATAGGGAAAAAGTATCCATCATATTCCATATATAGGACTAAAAATTATTGCAATAGATGGATTCTTCAACCACTATGAAACCTTCTTTTGAATGTCATAAATAAATACTACTTCATTATCTTCATCTTCAATAATCTTCACAGTTAACCTCTCAATTTGTCTCCTCTAAATTCCAATAAACATAAATAAAAAATTATCTTAAGTTTTTATCAAAATAAATGTTTAAGGCTTGAAAGGCTTTAATTGAAATTTTCAATTGTCTGCTTTTTTATTATGTATATTCATAATACCATATAAGCTGCACCTTGTTAACAAAAATATATTCTGGGTATATTAAAGATAAAATTATAAAAGGGAGTGGTTTTGTGAATATCAAAATATTTTCAGATTTTGCCTGTCCTTTTTGCTATATAGGGTTTTCCATAGCAGAAAGATTAAAGGAGGAGCATCCTGAAATAAATATTGAATGGTTGCCCTATGAATTAGATCCAGGTTTGTCTGAAGAAGGAGCTGATTTGACTAAGCGTATTCCCAAAGAAAAAATAGATATGAGTTTTAGAAGGATTGAAAGGCTAGGTTCTGAATATGGACTTATTTATAATAATAGATATAAGAAGTTCAACACCCATAAATTACACAAAGGGGCCCTCTACGCAGAGAAAGAAGGTAAATTCTATGAATTTGCAAAAGAAGCCTTTAAAGCCATCTTTGAATATGGGAAAAATGTTTCTGAATCAGCAGTGTTAAACGAAATAGGTTTAAAGGCAGGATTAAATATTGTTGAGATGAATAACTGTATAAGCAGTGATGCTTTTGATGAAGTCTTTGAAGAATCCAATAAATTAGTATCTGTATTTGAAGTAGACAGCGTTCCAACCTTTATTGTAAACGACAGTAAAAAGGTAACTTTATTAAAGGAATATAAAAAGTTCAAGAAAGATTTATTAGAAGATTAAAAAATGTTCCACATGGAACATTTTTTTATTTTTAATTAGGCCTTAAAACTACTTTTTCATTTTTAGGGCTTATAAAATTAATACCTAATATGGCTATGAATAGCAATGGGCTCAAAAAGAAAACTAAGGGTTATTATTTTTTTATTTAGTCATCCCCTTTAACTTTTCTTTCAAAAATTATTTCATATCTTCTAGGCCTACCTTGAACATTATAGTCAAAGGCAAGGACTTGAACTAATCTCCAACCATTTTTTGCATGCTCCTCTATAAGCTGACGATGATTTGCTACAGAAAAAAATCCACCTAAATCTGCTTCAACAAACTTATATTCGTACATAGGCTAACCTCCAATACAAGTAATTTTTTACTCAGTTAAGGAAATTGAATTTAAGATTTCCTTTGCCTTTTCAAAAAATAATTCTTCCACTAATATATCGGTGCCGTATATGGAGCTGCCACTTATTATTCTCATATATCCCCCAGTGCCATGGTCTTTTAAAATATAGGGTATATCATTTTCCTTTAATAAGTTTGTAATTAGATCTAGTTCAAAGTTAGTGTCTACTGTTTTTAGAAGCCTTAGTTGAATGTCTTTATTTTCTTGACTTTGATTATCCCTTCTAGACATTAAACCACCTCCAGTATTTTATTAATTTTTACCCAATATAAGATTATTTATATAAAACTACTATTAAAATAGTTAATTAAATCTTTACTCCTATAATTTTCTTGTCTAGGCCCCTTTTGAATATAAATGGCAAATAGAAAATTATATGAAACTCCCATTCCCTTACTCTACCTTTCTTTAAAAAGAGATTGGGAAAATATTTCTAGCCATTTTTCCCAAAACAATGAAAAAAATAGGAAAGAATAAGGCAAATGTCTATTTCAAGTAGATTTTATAACAAAAAGGTAAGATTTAAAATATTAAAATATTATGGAATATATTCACCATAAATACATTGAAAATACTTTAATGGAATAATACATGGCTTCAAAGGAATATATATCTAATACATAATATTTAGGAAAATTAAGGAGCGTTCATATGAGAAGGTTGGCAAATGATATTCACAAGTTATTTAATATGGCAATAGTGGCCATATTACTATTGATAATAAGTATTATTAACTCTTATCCTAAGGCAATTTATGTATCTATCGATACAAATCAAGCTGTATTTTCAAAGGGGACAAAAAAACAAAAAGTCATAGCCCTAAGTTTCGATGATGGTCCTCACCCAAAATACACCATTGAAATCTTAGATATATTAAAAGAATATGATATAAAGGCAACATTTTTTGTCCTAGGCATGCATGCAGAAAAATATCCTGAAATTATAAAAAGGCAAGTAGAGGAAGGACATGAAATAGGAAATCACTCCTATTCACATATAAATATGAGGAAGGCTACAAAAAAACAAATCAGGGAGGAATTTGAGAAAACCCAGGAAATAATCTACTCCATTGCTAAGATTAGGCCCAAGGTGTTCAGGCCTCCCTACGGAAATTATAATAGGGACGTTATTGAAATTATAAGTTCAGATGATATTCCAATAGTCCTTTGGACCTTCTATCAAGATTCAAAGGATTGGAGCAATCCTGGTGTTGACTCTATAGTCAATACTACATTATCTAAGGTTCAAAATGGGGATATTATTTTATTTCACGATTATGTGTATAAAAATGAAAGCCACACAGTGGAAGCATTAAAAATAATAATACCAGAATTACTTAATAAGGGGTATAAATTTGTCACAATTTCAGAACTATTAAATATTTCCCGGGATATATAGAAAAAAAGAGGAAGTCAATTTTGCTTGACTTCCTCTATTTCTTAGGTATTTTAACTACTACTTCTACATGATCTCCCTTATCTATTTCCTTATATTCAGCCTTAATTCCAGTCTCCTTAATTGCCGAATAAGCTTTCTTTATAGTGTTTAAATAAATCCTAATGTTAATTAAACTTTTAATATTTTGCTTACTTTCCTTTTCATCCCTTTTAGTTAAATCATCTAAGATTCCATCTACTAAGGCTTCCGACTTTTTAACATTTAAATCATTTTTAACAATTTTTTCTAATACTTTTCTCCTTAAGTCATCATCTGTCAGTTTTAGCAGGGCTCGTCCATGTCTTTCTGTTAGATTATACTTGATTAAGTCTCTTTTTATATCCTCTGGCAGCTTCAAAAGCCTTAACTTGTTGGCAATTGTAGACTGGCTTTTACCTATTTTTTCTGCTATTTCCTGCTGGGTAAATCCATGGTCAACAATAAGGTTATTGTACCCCTCTGCTTCCTCAATAAAATTTAAGTCTTCTCTTTGTAAGTTCTCCATCAAAGCAATTAGGGCTGACTCTTTATCCCTATATTCTACTACTATGGCAGGAATCCTATCTAGCTTAGCCAATTGGGAGGCCCTTAGCCTTCTTTCTCCTGCTATTAATTCATATGAGTTTTCCTTAATCTTTCTAACGCTAATTGGCTGGATAACTCCAAAGGCCTTAATAGATTGGCTTAGTTCTTCTAAGGATTTTTTATTAAAATCTCTTCTAGGCTGATATGGATTTGGTCTAATTTCATCAATAGGAATGTACTTTATTTCCGATTGAACGTTTTTCATATTCATCCCTCTTCCCACTTGAGTTTTATATATTATTCAATATTTACTTAAATATTTCCTGCTTTATTACCCAAGTTTTTTCCTACAAATTCCTCTAAATTATAAAGGATTTTTCTTTGGTTTTCCACCTGCCCTAGGATATTTTGTCGGTGTTTCTTTTATTTTTTCTATTATTATCAAAGTATGAACAATATCTGATAGAGGAATTTTAACAGTTGCTACTTCAACTATTTTTCCTCCTAGTATTTTTATTCCCCCTTCAGCCTCCCTAAGTTCATCTTCTACATCAGGCCCTTTCATGGAAACAAAATATCCACCTACTTTTACGAAGGGAATACAGTATTCGCTTAAAGTGTTTAATGAAGCTACTGCCCTAGAAATGGAAATATCGTATTGTTCACGAAAGTCTTCTTTTCTCCCAAACTCCTCTGCCCTACCATGTATGGCCTCTATATCTTTTAGTCCAAGGGCTTCAATTACTTCTTTTAAAAATGCAATTCTTTTATTTAAACTATCTAACAATGTTACTTTAAGTCCTTCATTGTAAATTTTAAGAGGCAGGCCAGGAAATCCTCCTCCAGTTCCTATATCTATTAGCTTAATACTATTTTCAAATAGCCTAGTAGTTACTGGAGTTAAACTATCTAAAAAATGTTTTATGTCTATTTCATCATCCTCTGTAATTGCGGTTATATTAATCTTTTTATTCCATTCTTTTAATAGTTCCTTATATTTAACAAATCTTTCAGCTTGCACTTGGGATAATTCTATATTAAGATCTCCTACCCCTTTTAACAAGGCTTCTATGCTATTCATTAACCTCTTTCCTTTCCTTCCTTCTTTTTTGCTCCAGATATATTAATAATACATTGATATCTGAAGGAGAAACTCCTGAAATTCTTGAAGCTTGCCCTACTGAATCAGGCTTAATATCGTTTAGTTTTTGCTTTGCTTCATTACTTAATCCCTTGATTTCATTATAATCTAAGTCTGGATCCAATTTTTTATTTTCTAGCTTTTTAAATTGCTCAATTTGCATCATTTGCTTCTTTATATATCCTTCATATTTTATTTCAGTTTCCACTTGTAACCTAATTTCCCTTAACAATTCAGGCCTATCTGGATCAAGGGGCTTTAAGATATCATATCCTAATTCTGGCCTCTTTATCAAATCGTATAAGGTCATTGGATTTTTAATTGGAGTACTATTTAAACTTTCTAGTATTTGGTTGTTTTCCTTTGTAGGATTTATTTGTACCTTCTTTAATCTTTCAAGTTCACTTTCAATTGCCTTCTTCTTTTCCATGGTTCTTCTATATCTTTCTTCTGTTACCAGGCCAAGCTTGTATCCCTTTTCAGTAAGCCTTAAATCTGCATTATCTTGTCGCAAAGTAAGCCTATATTCAGCCCGTGATGTCATCATCCTATAAGGTTCATCAGTTTTCTTAGTAACTAAATCGTCAATTAATACACCAATATAGGCCTCCGACCTATCTAGTATAAATGGCTCTTCACCTTTAATATTTAATGCTGCATTGATTCCAGCTATTAAACCTTGAGCAGCAGCTTCTTCGTAACCAGATGAGCCATTTATTTGTCCTGCAAAGAAAAGATTTTTTATTTCCTTATGCTCTAGGGTCCTCTTTAAAATTGTAGCATCTATTGCATCATATTCGATGGCATAGGCTGATCTCATAAATTGAACATTTTCTAGCCCTATTATTTCCCTATACATCTCCAATTGTACTTCTTCTGGTAATGTAGAACTAACACCTTGAACATACATTTCCTTTGTATCTAGGCCTTCTGGCTCAATAAATACTTGATGTTTCTTTTTGTCGGCAAACCTTACTACCTTATCCTCAATAGATGGGCAGTATCTAGGCCCGACTCCGTCTATTTCTCCAGAATACATAGGAGATCTATGCAAGTTTTTCCTTATAATTTCATGCATTTTTTCCGTAGTATAGGTTAAATAGCAAGGTTCTTGCTTTATGTTAAAATCCTTGCCCATATTCATAAATGAGAAAGGAATTATTTCCTCATCCCCAGGTTGAATTTCCATTTTAGAAAAATCAATACTGTCCCTATGAACCCTGGCTGGAGTTCCTGTTTTAAGCCTTCTTAGTTTAAAACCCTTAGCCTTTAAAGCATCAGATAATAAGATGGAAGGAAACATTCCATCTGGTCCAGATTCATAGTTTACTTCACCTATAAAAACCCGGCCCCTTAGGTAAGTTCCAGTTGCTAGGACAACGGCCTTACAATTATATACAGCACCTGTTCTAGTTAAAACACCTCTAACTTCATCATTTTCAAGCAAAACATCTATTACTTCAGCTTGTCTTAAAGTTAAATTTGGCTCATTTTCCAATACCTTTTTCATTTCTATATGGTATTTTTTCTTATCAGCCTGTACTCTAAGAGAATGAACTGCAGGCCCCTTAGAAGTATTGAGCATTCTAGATTGTATAAAAGACCTATCTATATTTAAAGCCATTTCTCCTCCAAGGGCATCGATTTCCCTTACTAAATGACCCTTTCCTGTTCCCCCAATATTTGGATTACAAGATAAAGCTGCAATGGAATCAAGGTTCATGGTCATTATCATAGTATTTAATCCCATCCTTGCACTAGCTAAGGCAGCTTCAACACCTGCATGTCCAGCACCTACAACTATTACATCGTAATCACCTGCTATAAATTTTTTAATTTCCTTCATTAAATATCACCCTTCTAAAATAAGAGAATTATTCTCATTAAGGATTTGCTTTATCAAAAGAAATCCCATACTAAATTGTGAATTGTATATGGCGGATTGTCAATTGTATTATTTACCAATGCAGAATTCAGAGAAAATCTTATCTAAAATATCTTCATCTATTGTTTCACCTGATATTTCACCTAAGTTATCCCAGCAGTTCTTTAAATCAACTTCAATACAATCGATTGGAATATAGTTTCTAATATCATTTAAGGCGCTGTTAATATTCTCCAATGCCTTTTCCAGTTGGTTTTTATGTCTAAGATTTGTAATTACAGTATCTGAATGTATTTCAACTTCACCGCTATAAAACATATCTTTTATACTCTTTTCCAATACTTCTACACCTATTCCAGAGGCGACAGATGTTTCTATTATCAGCTTATCTCCAATTAGAGACTGAATATAGGATTTGGAAAACTTGTTAGGTAAATCTATTTTATTTAAAAGTATAATACTCTTTTTATCCTTCACAATATCTATAATTTGAAAATCTTCATCTGATAATTCCCTAGAAATATCAAATACTGCAATGATTAAATCTGCCTTTTCTACTGATTTCTTTGCCCTGTTAACACCTATTTGCTCAACTATATCTTCTGTCTTTCTAATTCCAGCAGTGTCTATTATCCTAAGGGGGATGCCATCTATATTTACATATTCTTCAATTATGTCCCTAGTAGTACCTGGTATATCTGTTACTATGGCACGGTTTTCCCTTAAAATAGCATTCAATAAAGAGGATTTTCCAACATTTGGTTTACCTAAAATTACTGTATTTAAGCCATCCCTTAAGATCCTGCCCCTATCAGCAGTTTCAAGTAGTTTTTCTATCTTCTCCTTAACCTTAAGGGCCCTTTCCTCTAAGTCCTCATAGGTGACCTCTTCTATATCTTCATCGGGAAAATCTATAGATGCTTCCACATGGGCTATCATTTCTAATAAAATATCCCTTATTTCCTTGATCTTCGCAGAAATAGAACCTTCCAATTGATTGAGGGAAGTCTCAAAACTCTTATCTGTCTTTGCCCTAATCATATCTATAACTGCTTCAGCCTGAGATAGGTCTAGCCTTCCATTTAAGAATGCCCTTTTAGTAAATTCTCCTGGTTCTGCCAATCTTGCTCCATTTTTTAATACCAGGTCTAAAACCTTCCTAACCGAAATAATTCCTCCATGACAATAGATTTCAACCATATCTTCCCTAGTATAGGTATGGGGCCCCTTCATGAAGGATATAAGGACTTCATCTATTATCTTATTATTTTCTCTATCTACAATGTGGCCATAGACCAGCCTTTTACTATGGCCTTCATTTAATTCTTCAACCTTATTACCCTTAAAGACCTTATTTGCAATTTCTAAGGATTTTTTACCACTGATTCTAACAATACCAATGCCAGCTTCACCAACTGCAGTTGAAATAGCAGCAATAGTCACATTACCACCTCATTAAGATTAATATATCTACAAGAATAGTATACCAAAAAATCCTATATCTATAAAAAACATAAAAATTCCCATTTAATTAGAATAACCCAGTAAAATACTGGGTTGCAATTACTTGTATTGAATAACTACTCTCCTGTAAGGTTCGTCTCCTTCACTGTAAGTAGTTATGCCATCCATATTTTGTAAAGCGGAATGGATTATTCTCCTCTCATAAGGATTCATAGGTTCCAGCTTAACTGTTCTTCTAGAATATCTGGCCTTTTCAGCCATTTTATTTGCCAATCTAATTAATGTTTCTTCTCTTTTTGCCCTATATCCTTCTACGTCTACAAGTACCTTAATATATTTATCCTTTTTCTTATTAAGAACTAAACTAAGCAAGTATTGCACTGAATCTAATGTATTTCCTCTTTTACCGATTAATATTCCCATATCAGTAGAGTTAATATCTGTTATATTCACCTTTATAAAATCTTCTTCTTTCTTTACTACAGCAACTGCCCTAATATTCATAGAAGCTAATAATTTAGAAATGAAGTTTTCAGCTATCTCAACTGGGTCATATACTACTGTCACCTTTACCACAGCATCTTTTCCACCGATTAAACCAAACAATCCCTTACTTGGCTCTTCTAGAATCTCAATCTTCACGTCTTCCTTACTTACATTCAACTCCGACAAAGCTTCACTTACAGCATCGTCAATAGTTTTTGCTATCCTAATAACCGATCTCATCGTCTTAATTCTCCTCCTTAACCTTAGCTAAAGACCTATTGGAAATCAGCTGTTGAACTATCGAGAAAATATTACTTACAACCCAATAAAGTGCAAGACCAGCTGGGAAACTCCTGGCAGCCATAAAAATGAAAACAGGAAGAATAATATTCATAGTCTTCATACTTTCACGGGTTTGAGGATCTTGAACGGCACTCATTACAGCAGATTGTATATAAGTTGTAATTCCAGCTAATAAAGGTAGACCCCACATAAATGGATCAGGATTTTCTAAATTATTAATCCATAAGAAGGATTTGTTCATAGCTTCATAAACTTCAATATCTTTAAAAGCAAAAACGGTAGGTTCACGCATTACCTTAAAGAATGCCAAAATGATAGGGACTTGAACCAATAAAATTAAACATCCAGAAGCAGGATTATATTTCGCTTCCTTGTACAGTTCCATAGTTTTTGCTTGCATTGTCTGAGGATCATTTTTATATTTTTTCTGTATTTCTTTAAGCTTAGGTTGAAGTTCAGCCATTTTTTTCGAAGATTTACTTTGCTGAAAACTAACAGGTAGTAAAATTAATTTAAATAGTATAGTAGTTATAATAACAGCCATTGCATAAAAGGATAGGTATTTAGGTTCATTACCGATCATGGAAACAGTATCATACACAAACTTTAATAACGAGCCTAGTAAATTACCCAAAAAATTAGACATTTGTTAACCTCCTATCATTTAAGCGGATCATATCCTCCGGGATTAAATGGATTACATTTTAGTATTCTTTTAATAGTTAAGAAAGTTCCTCTAAAGAAGCCATATTTCTCATAAGCCTGTATAGAATATTCAGAACAAGTAGGATAAAATCTGCAATTCCTTCCTATAAATATATACCTTGAAAAAGTTTTCTGGTATAACTTAATCATTAAAATAACCAATTTGGACATTATATCACTCGTCTTTCAAAAGCTTCCCTAGTCTTAATATATGAAGCATTGCACTTTCTAATTCTTTATAAGTCAAATCTACAACATTTTTCTTTGGTATAAATACCAAATCGTATCCTTCTTTCAATTGGTCTAATCTCAATCTACATATCTCTCTCATTCTTCTTTTTACCTTGTTTCTTACTACAGATTTCCCAATCTTCTTGCTTACTGAAAATCCAATCCTTGTAATATTTGTATTATTTTTCCTCACATAAAGAATCAAATTCCTATTCCAATAATTTTTTCCTTTACTATAGACCCTTTTAAACTCCATATTACTTCTTAATCTGTTTTCTTTTTTCATTAAAATCCATCTCCATATAGGGCATCAAGTAATAAAAAGGCCTCCAGACAGGGGCCTTATGCAGTTAATCTCTTTCTTCCTTTTCTTCTTCTAGCTTTAATAATTGCTCTACCTGATCTAGTTCTCATTCTTTTTCTAAACCCATGTTCTCTACTTCTTTGTTTTCTTTTTGGTTGATAAGTCCTTTTCATAAAAAAACACCTCCTTTAATTAGGTAGCATCAATATATAAATAACATGGAGTTTTCTATATTGAAACACAAATACTACTAATGATTATATTTATTTATAAAGAATATGTCAAGAAATTTCACCAATAAGGAAAAACATAAAAGTTATTAACATTTTGTTAATCTTGTGGATAAATTTATTGAATCTATTTTTGTTTTCTGTTATTATAGTTATATATGTGGATAATTTTAATAACTTTATCAACAGAATAAATTTATTCACAGGATGTGGATAAATTGTGTATAACTTTTAGATTTTTATGAAAAACACATAAAATCTAATATGCAAATAATAATTATCCACATTTTTTTTGTCTACATATTGTTGATATGTTTAATATTTTAATAGGCCCCTGCTTAAATAACATATTATTAAGATTTTATCCACAAATCATTTTTATAAACTAAGCTTACAATATTTTTAATTTTTTTATCCTTCCTGTGGATAAGTCTCTGGATATTTTCTAAGAAATTGTTTATTTTTTTCTTTATTGGCAATAATTTTTCTATATATATAGGAGGTAATTTTATGTCTTCAGACTTACATAGTATATGGGATCAGGTTCTAAATCTAATGAAAGTAGAGCTTACAGAAGTCAGTTTTAATACCTGGCTAAAAACTATCGAACCTATCAGCATTTCGTCTGATACAATCATATTGGCAGCACCTAATGAATTCACCAAAGGTATCCTAGTAGGCAGATATTTAAATTTAATTAAAAATGCAGTTAAGCACGTTACAAAAAAAGATTACAATGTTCAGTTTATAATACCTGGTGAAGAATATTCCTTAAATATTGGACAATCTATTGTGCAGGAAAATATTGAAAACAACCAAAGAGCACAATTAAATCCTAAATATACCTTCGATACCTTTGTAATTGGAAATAGTAACAGGTTTGCCCATGCTGCCTCCCTAGCAGTAGCAGAAGCTCCTGCTCAAGCCTACAACCCTCTATTCATATATGGTGGTGTTGGTTTAGGCAAGACCCATCTAATGCATGCCATAGGCCATTACATTCTCAATCAGAATCCATCAACTAAGGTAGTCTATGTTTCATCTGAAAAATTTACCAATGAACTAATAAACTCCATCAGGGAATATAGGAATGAAGAATTTAGGAACAAATATAGAAATGTAGATGTCCTATTAATAGATGATATTCAATTTATAGCAGGTAAAGAGGGAACTCAGGAAGAATTCTTCCACACCTTTAATGCACTACATGAAGCCAATAAACAGATTATAATTTCCAGCGATAGGCCGCCTAAGGAGATTCCAACCTTAGAGGATAGGCTAAGGTCCAGATTTGAATGGGGTCTTATTGCAGACATCCAACCACCAGATTTAGAAACGAGAATAGCAATTTTAAGGAAAAAGGCAAATGTTGAAAATATTAAAGTTAATGATGATGTAATGCTATATATAGCATCAAAGATAGAATCAAATATTAGGGAACTTGAAGGTGCCCTAATTAGGGTAGTTGCTTATTCTTCTTTAACTAACTCAGATATTACAGTTGAACTTGCAGAAGAAGCCCTGAAGGATATATTATCAACTAATAAAGTGGTAGAAATAACAGTAGATTCAATAAAGGAAATTGTATCTAAAAACTTTAAGATTAAAATTGAAGATTTTAATTCTAAGAAAAGAACTAGGGCAATTGCATATCCAAGGCAGATTGCAATGTATCTGACTAGGGAGTTAACAGACCTTTCTTTGCCTAAAATAGGAGATGAGTTTGGAGGCAGGGACCATACAACGGTAATACATGCCTATGATAAGATATCTGCCGATATAAAGGAAAACCCTGAGCTGAAAAGAAAAATTGAAGATATGATAAAGCAATTAAAAGAAGGTTAATTATGTTATGTGGATATCTTTATTTTTTATTTCAAGACTTATCCACATGTTATTAAATCTTAAAAATATAAGATATTTCCCATTAAAATAAGTTATCCACATAATAACAGGCCCTACTACTATTACTACTATATATTATATTCTTTCTATTTCTAGAAAAAGGAGGATACAAATGAAACTTAAAGTTAATCAAAGAGATTTATCTAAACACATAAATATAGCCCAAAAAGGTATATCTTCCAGGGCTACTTTGCCAATTTTAGATGGATTGTTATTGGAGACCACTAAGGGTCGTTTAAAAATAGTTGGAACAGATTTAGATATAGGAATAGAGACTTATTTAGACTGTGAAATAGAAAAAGAAGGCTCAATAGTAGTTAATTCTAGAATCTTTGGTGATATAATAAGAAAGCTACCAGATGCCCCTATATATATAGATGTAGAAAATAACAACATAAATATAAAGTGTGAAAACTCCGAATTTAATATCTTGGGATCTTCCTCTAAGGAATACCCTAACTTACCAATACTATTGGGTAAAGATACCTTCCAATTACCAAAGGACTTATTTAAATCTGCCATTAGGCAAACGGTTTTTGCCACATCCCAAGATGATACAAGGCCATATTTAACAGGAGTTTTACTTGAATTAAATGATAATAATATTTCCTTTGTTGCACTTGATGGCTATAGGCTAGCTTTAAGAAAGATACCTTCAAATTCAGATTTAGACATAAAAATAATAATCCCAGGAAGGACATTAAATGAATTAAATAAAATTATTGAAGAAGATGAGGACAATATTACTGTTTTTGCAACACAGAATCATGTAATATTTAATATTGGAGATACTACAGTATATTCAAGGTTATTAGAAGGACAGTTTTTCAATTATATGGAAATTATAAGAAAAGAACATAAAACTTCTGCCATAGTAAATAGGAAGTCCTTCCAAGATAGTTTAGAGAGAGCATCACTACTTGCAAAGGAAGAAAAGGCTAATTTAATCAAATTAAGCTTGAAAGAAGGAAAGATTTTTGTAAAATCCAATTCAGAAATAGGAGATGTAAATGAAATAGTAGATGCAGAAATTGAAGGAGATGATGTAAACATAGCATTTAACTCTAGATATTTATTGGAGGGAATTAAGGTAATTGATTCTGAAGAAATACAGTTAAATTTCATGGGTGAATTAAATCCATGTATTGTAAATTCTGTACAAGATGAAAACTATATTTACTTAGTTCTTCCCGTTCGTCTAGCTCATGAAGATTTCTAAGGAGAGATATAGATGAAAAAAATATCTATTGAAACCGAATATATAAAATTGGATCAACTATTGAAATTAATAGGCATAGCTCAAACTGGTGGACAGGCAAAGATGATCATAAAAGAAGGTATAGTAAGGGTAAATAATGAAGTGGCCTATGAAAGAGGTAAAAAAATAAGGAAAGATGACGTAATAGAAGTAGAAGGATATGGTCTATATAAAATAATTTAACTTTTCCTTAAGGAGTGTTTTTATTGTATGTAAAAAACATAAGACTAATAAATTTCAGAAACTACTATAATCTGTCCATGGATTTTAATAAAAGGATAAATATATTCATAGGTAAAAATGCCCAAGGAAAGACTAACCTATTGGAAGCAATTTTCATGTGTGCCACTGGGAGATCTTTTAGAACCAATAGGGATAAAGAAATAATAAATTTGAATAAAAGTCAGGCCTATATAGGTGCAGATATAGGTATAGGTGAAAGTGAGAAGTTTATTGAAATAAAGTTAGAAATAAACAAACCAAAGAGGATTAGGATAAATAAGAGGGAATTAAAAAACCAAAAAGAACTATATAGTGGGTTAAATATTGTGGCTTTTTCTCCAGATGATTTAAAATTAGTAAAAGGGGGGCCCCAGGAAAGGAGATCTTTTCTAGACAGTGAAATATCTCAAATAAAACCTGTATATAATTTCAATTTAAGTAGGTACAATAAAATCCTATACCAAAGGAATAATTTATTGAAATTAAATAAATTTCAATCAAATTTAGAAGAATTGTTGGAAGTATTTGACTTGCAGCTGGCTAAAATAGGAACGGACATAATTTTAGAGAGAAAAAAATATATAGAGGAACTTTCAGGCATAGTAAATACTATTCACAAAAAATTAACTTCAGATAATGAAAACTTAAACTTACATTACAATACAAATATAAAAATATTAGAAAACAAATTAGAAATGGAGAAAAAATATAAAGAAGATCTTAAGAATAATATGAGCAAGGATATAGACTTAGGTTCAACTGAATTGGGTCCCCATAGAGACGATATATTAATAAGTATAAATAATAGGGACTTAAAAACCTTTGGGTCTCAAGGGCAGCAGAGAACTGCTGTATTGTCCATAAAATTATCTGAAGTTGAACTGATAAAAAATCAAAGAGGCCATTTTCCAGTACTACTATTAGATGATGTTTTTTCAGAATTAGATATGGAAAGGAAAAACTACTTAATTAAATCCTTTAAAAATATGCAGACCATAATTACCACTACAGATTCAATAGATTTAAAGGGAATGGAAGGTATGGATAAATCCATATTTTATATAGAAAATGGTCAAATATCAAAACAATATTAATCATAAGATTAATCTTTAGATTTAGACTGGAGGTAGTTTAATGACCAAGGAAAACAACGGGATAAATCAGCAAAATAGAAATTATACAGCTGAAGATATACAAGTCCTTACTGGTCTAGAACCAGTAAGGAAAAGGCCGGGTATGTACATAGGAAGTACAGGACCTAAAGGTCTTCATCATTTAGTATACGAAGTAGTTGACAATAGCGTTGATGAAGCTTTAGCTGGAATTTGCGACACAATAACTGTTACAATCTTCAAAGACAATTCTGTTAAGGTAACAGATAACGGTAGTGGAATACCTGTAGAAATACATCCACAAACAGGAAAATCAACGGTAGAAACTGTTTTAACTATCCTACATGCTGGAGGTAAATTCAACAACGGAGCCTATAAGGTATCAGGAGGACTACACGGAGTAGGTGTTTCAGTAGTAAATGCCTTATCTGAATGGCTGGTAGCCAAGGTAAGGAGAAATGGCAAGGAATATATGCAAAAATTTGAAAGAGGACATGCGATTACAGACTTAGAAATCATCGGAGACTCAGATGAAACGGGAACCTCCATCCACTTTAAGCCAGATAAGGAAATATTTGATACTATCGAATTTAACTTTGAAACCTTAGAAACTAGATTTAGGGAAATAGCATTTTTAAATAAGGGAATAAAGATCATCTTAGAAGATGAAAGAACAGGAAAAACTAAAAAGTTCCACTACGAAGGTGGAATTAAATCTTTTGTAGAATATATCAATAAAAACAAAACCCCAATCCAAAAGGAAATAATGTATTTTGAAGGGGAGAAGGATCAAGTAATAGTTGAATTAGCCTTACAATATACTGATGGATATTCAGAAAACATATATACCTTTGCAAATAATATTAATACCATAGAAGGAGGCACCCATTTATCAGGATTTAGAACTGCTTTAACTAGGGTGATTAACGACTATGGAAGAAAGTATGGATATATCAAGGAAAAGGACGAAAATTTAATCGGTGAAGATACAAGGGAAGGCTTAACAGGTATCCTATCTGTTAAACTATTGGAACCACAATTTGAAGGCCAAACTAAGTCTAAACTAGGAAACAGTGAAGTTAGAGGTATAGTTGAGTCCTTAGTTTATGATTTTCTAAGTGCCTATCTTGAAGAGAATCCCAAGGATGGGAAGATAATATTGGAAAAGGCCATAGCTTCCCAAAGAGCCAGGGAAGCTGCTAGAAAGGCAAGGGATTTAACTAGAAGAAAGAGTTTATTAGAAAGTACAACCTTGCCTGGGAAATTAGCTGATTGCCAGGAAATGGGCATGGATACTGAAATTTACCTAGTAGAGGGTAACTCAGCTGGTGGCAGTGCAAAACAAGGTAGGGACAAGAGATTTCAAGCAATACTTCCTTTAAGGGGTAAGATCCTAAATGTGGAGAAGGCCAGATTAGATAGGATTTTAAGTTCAGAAGAAATAAAGACCATGATCACTGCCTTCGGAACAGGTATAGGAGAAGATTTTGATATTAGTAAACTAAGATATGGTAAGATAATTCTGATGACAGACGCCGATGTGGATGGTGCCCATATTAGGACCCTGTTATTGACGTTTTTCTTCAGATATATGAGGGAATTAATAGATAATGGACATATATATATAGCTCAACCTCCCTTGTATAAGGTTGCAAAGGGCAAAAAGGAATATTATGTGTATAGCGATGAGGAATTGGAGAAGTTATTAGATGAAATAGGCAGGACAAATTACACAATTCAAAGATATAAGGGTCTTGGAGAGATGAATCCAGAACAACTTTGGGAAACCACAATGAACCCTGAAACTAGAACCTTGCTAAAAGTAACCTTAGAGGATGCAGTAACGGCAGATGAAGTATTCTCTACTTTAATGGGCGATAAGGTACAGCCCAGAAGAAAATTCATTCAGGAGAATGCTAAATACGTTAAAAATTTAGATATATAGAGGTGAAGTATGGATAAAGAATTAGGTAATATTGTAGAAATAAATATAGAAGATGAAATGAAAAAATCCTACTTGGATTATTCTATGAGTGTTATCATGAGTCGTGCTTTACCTGATGTAAGGGATGGATTAAAGCCTGTTCACAGGAGAATAATCTACGCTATGGATGAGCTGGGCATGGGCCCAGATAAACAGTATAGGAAGTCTGCTAGGGTTGTAGGGGATGTACTGGGTAAGTATCATCCTCATGGAGACTCATCAGTATATGATGCCATGGTTAGGCTTGCACAGGATTTCAATATAAGATACCCTCTAGTAGATGGCCATGGAAACTTTGGCTCCATAGATGGAGACGAAGCAGCAGCCATGCGTTATACAGAAGCTAGAATGACTAGGCTTGCAACTGAAATGTTAAGGGATATAGATAAGGATACCATAGATTTTAGACCAAACTTTGATGAAACATTGAAGGAGCCTGTAGTACTACCAAGTAGATTTCCAAATCTCCTAGTCAATGGATCCTCAGGTATAGCAGTAGGTATGGCAACTAATATACCTCCCCACAATTTAGGGGAGGCAATAGATGGTATTGTCATGTTAATAGATAACCCAGATGCAAGTATAGATGATTTAATGACTGTAATAAAGGGGCCAGATTTTCCTACTGGTGCCCATATAATGGGAAAAGACGGAATTAAAACAGCCTATAAAACAGGCAGGGGTAAAATAACAGTTAGGGCAGTGGCTGAAATAGAAGAAGCAAAAAAAGGAAGATACAGGATTGTTGTAACAGAAATACCCTACCAGGTTAATAAGGCTAGTTTAATTGAAAAAATTGCTGAATATGTAAGGGATAAAAAAATTGAAGGCATATCTGATTTAAGGGATGAATCAGATAAAGAGGGTATGAGGATTGTTATTGAAATAAAGAGGGATGCAAATCCAAATGTAGTTTTAAACAACCTATACAAATATACTCAGCTTCAAACTACCTTTGGAATAATCATGCTTGCCTTGGTAAATGGGGAACCAAAGATATTAGACTTAAAGCAAATGTTAACCCATTACATTGACCATCAAAAGGTAGTTATTACTAGGAGGACCCAGTTTGAATTAAAAAAGGCTGAAGATAGAGCCCATATCATAGAAGGTTTAAAGATTGCCTTAGATAATATAGATGAGGTAATTAAAATAATCAGGTCTTCAAAAACTGAGGCCATGGCCAAGGAAGCTTTAATGGAGAGATTTGGATTATCAGACAGGCAATCTCAAGCAATATTAGATATGAGATTGAGAAGGCTTACTGGCCTAGAGAGGGAAAAACTAGAAGAAGAATATGAAGCACTAATTAAAGAAATAAATAGGCTAAAGGAAATACTAGCTAATGAAAGACTAGTATACGATATTATAAAGAATGAACTATTAGAAATAAAGGAAAAATACGGAGATGAGAGAAGAACTAGAATTATGCATTCTGCAGAGGAAATAGAAATTGAGGATATAATTGAAGAAGAAGATGTAGTAATTACATTAACCCATTTTGGATATATAAAGAGGACTCCAGAAAGTACCTATAAGACCCAAAGAAGGGGAGGCAAGGGTATAATAGCTCTAACTACGAGGGATGAAGACTTTGTAGAGGACCTATACATTACTTCCACCCACGATACTATACTTTTCTTTACTAATAAGGGCAAGGTATACTCTTTAAAGGCTTATGAAATACCTGAAGGAAGTAGACAGGCTAGGGGAACTGCAATAGTAAATCTATTGAATATATCAGGAGATGAAAAAGTAAATTCAATAATTCCTATAAATAAAAATACAAAGGAAGAAAACTTAATAATAATTACTAAAAAAGGTACCATTAAAAAGACTAAGCTAGAAGAATTTGAAAATATAAGAAGAAATGGTCTAATTGCCATTGGTTTAAGAGAAGATGATGAGTTAATTGCAGTTCGAAAAACAGATGGCAACAGGGAAATAATAGTAGTAACTAAAAAAGGCATGTCCATTAGATTTGATGAAAAAGACGTAAGGGAAATGGGCAGGACTGCCATGGGAGTTAAAGCTATTACTTTAAATGAAGGCGATGAAGTAGTTACCATGGAACTAGTTGAAGAAGGAAAAAGCCTCTTAGTTATATCAGAAAATGGATTTGGAAAAAGAACTCCCCTAGAAGAATATAAAACCCAAAAAAGAGGCGGAAAAGGTTTAATAACTTACAATATAAAACCCAAAACAGGTAATATAGTTTCTGCCAAAGTAGTAGATGACAATGATGAAATCATGATGATTTCCATGACTGGTACTATCATTAGGATTGTTGCTAAGGATGTTTCCTTAATGGGCAGGGCTACCCAAGGGGTAACCTTGATGAAGATGGAAGATGATAAAGTAGTAGCCGTTGCAAGATATGTTGAAGATGATTAATTCTAAAATCCTTATCATTAGTTCCTTAACTAATGATAAGGATTTTTTATAAAGTATAGGAAGGTATAGTAAAATCCTACTTTTTATGCAAATCCTACTATATTACTTTACATTAATAGAATTTTATTATAAAATTATATATATCCAGACTGTAAAGGAGGTTTTGATAAATGTCATTAACTGTTGAAGTTATTTTTGATGAAAAAGAAAACAAGTGGTTGTTTTTTCCGCAAGGAGAAATAGACATATATACATCTTCAAAATTTAAAGAAGAAGTTTTAAAATATTTTGATAGCAATCGAACAGATATAGTTATCGACGGAAAGAATTTAACCTATATTGATAGTACAGGCTTGGGAGCCTTAATATCCATATTGAAAAAGCTTAAGGAAGATGATTTTAAAATATATTTATCAAATGTAAAGCCAAATATAAGAAAGATTTTCGATATAACAGAGTTGGACAAGTTATTCATTATACGGGGTGAAGATAGTGAATAAGGATATAGTTAGATTAAATATTCCTAAAAAACCTAGTTATATCAGCTTAGTTAGATTAACAGCCTCAGGAATAGCTTATAACATGGCCCTAACTATAGATGAAATAGAAGACATAAAGGTGTCCATAGGAGAGGCCTGTATAAACTCACTAAACTTTAGTGAAGAAGACGAAATATCATTAGTTTTTCAGATAGAAGAAAATAAGCTGTCTATTACAGTTTCAGGGGTCAAGGAAGACATACCTGATCTATTAGATGAAAAGAAAGAAAGGGAACTAGGTTTGTTGATTATTAAGTCCTTAATGGATGAAGTTATGTTTAATGAGAAGGGTATAGAAATGATAAAATATATAGAGGATGATAATCAATGACCGTCAATGCAGTAGATGATATGGAAAATAAGGAATTGAAAGAAAAAGAGGAAATAAAAAACCTTTTTATGGCCTATAGTAAAAGTAAGGACAAAAAAATTAGAGATAAGTTAATAGAAAAACACCTATATATAGCAGAGATTTTATCTAAAAAGTATGCCAATAGGGGAATAGAATACGACGATATATTTCAAGTAGCTTGTATCGGTCTTATATATGCCATAGATAGATACGATGTAGATAAGGGTTATGAATTCTCTAGTTTTGCTACACCAACTATTATAGGCGAAATAAAGAAATACTTTAGAGATAAGGGTTGGACCATTAGGGTACCTCGTAGAATACAAGAACTATCAAAGAAAATAAACAATGCTAAAATCCATCTATCTCAAAAACTACAGAGATCTCCCACAGTGGAGGATATAGCAAACTACTTAGACTCTACTGTAGAAGAAGTCTTAGAAGCTATGGAAGCAAGCAAAGTATATACTCCCCAGTCTCTTGATATAACCTACGATTCAAATAATGATGACAAAGATGTGAACCTATCCGATCTTATTGGAGAAGAAGACCATTATTTTAATAAAATAGAAAATAATGATTTTTTATTAAGAACAATGGAAAAACTAAATGATGTAGAAAAACAAATATTAATAGATAGATACATCAACAAAAAAACCCAGGTTGCCATAGCAAAGTCATTAAATATATCCCAAATGACAGTTTCAAGAATAGAAAAAAAAGTTTTGGAGAAACTAAGAAAGGAATTAGAAAAGACCATGATGTAATAGTTGTCAGTGGAAATTTTTGCAGCAGATTATGGCCTTTTAATATATTTATTAAGTTAAAATCAACAAGTAAAAAGGTTTATTAGAAACTAAGTCTTTAAAACTTTTTTAAAAAAGGTATTGACAATTAATAAAAAAGGGAGTAATATGATAAAGGTCGACTGAAACAAACAACAAAAAATGACAAAAAAAACCAGTTGACAATTAAATCAAAATTTGTTATGATAATTAGGTGACCTCTCAAGGAGAGGCCTTAATAATCTAATGAACCAAGACAACTAAACAGTGTGAGACTTTGAGTTAAACAATAAGAGCTAATCAAACTTTTTAAATGAGAGTTTGATCCTGGCTCAGGACG
>JAAYHU010000006.1 GCA_012735245.1 Tissierellia bacterium | reverse complement strand
CTTAATACCTATAGCCTTAAGCAAATCAGATGTATTTGTACCCATAAAGACTAGAAAGCCCATGTATAAAAACGACGGTGCCTTTGGATATGTAAATATTAAATATATCAAGGAAGTTAAAGATAAAAAAGACAGTACCCATATCTATTTAACCAATGGTATAACTATAAAGGCCTTATGCAGCCTGCCTACTGTGGAGAAACACTTAAGAAATGGCCATATAGTAAGCAGGTGTTATGAAGATAGGTATATGGCAGCAGAAGACCAAGAAAAATACAGGGTCCTAATCCCTGCCACCAAGGCAGATATTTCCCTGATACTTAATGAAATGAGAAAACAGTTAAGGTGGTAATAGAGATACCATTGCAGTTGGTTAAAAGTAAGCCACAAGTTTCCATAAATAGCCCCTGGAACAAGCTTATATTCCTTGTTCAAGGGGCTATTTAAATTATATTTTAGATTCTCCTATCCACTTCAACCCTGATAACCCTATTAATCCTATCTACAGTCACTGTTACTTTATCTTCCTTTTCAATATTGGAAAAAGTTCCCCTTTTATTTCTAAAGCTTACCTCTACATCATCTACTACTTCAAATAGGATTACCATGGTCTCCGCCTGGATTACAAGCCTATATGGCTTGGTCTTGCTTATATCCCTTACAATACCTGTATATTTAGTAATTATTTTTTCATCATCAAACCTATCTACTACTTCTATAAACACTACCTTGTCGTTTTTAATCTCCAATTTTACCTTTGAACCTATTTTTATATCATCAATATCTATCCTTCCGTTGTCTTCATATACCCTTACCCGGTCATCTAAATAGAAGACTTCAGTCTTATCCTTTACCTTTACCAATATTCTATCGTCATAAATTCTAGTTATTTCACCAGATACAGTTTTATCCTTACCTGTATCTACCTTATCATCAACCCTTGAAAAAAGGGTGGCCATTTCTGCCCTGTTCATAGTTCCCAAGGGATTAATTCTTTTTTGATTGTCTCCCACCATTAGGCCAAATTCATTCATTAGATATATATAGCCTACTGAACCCTGCGGCACCAAGGAAGCATCAACGAAAGGCAATTTTTTATTCATATTCTTCTGTGCTTCCTTTTCATAGCCTAGGGCCCTGACAACGTACTTAGCTACTTCATGCCTCAATGCATGATCAAGGGGTTTAAAATACATCATGTCTACATCATCAAGGATTCCTTTTTGGTAGGCAAGGGATATATAGCCAACAGCCCATTTATCTACCTTTTCTCCCTTGTACTCCTTTGGCAGTTCTGTAATTTTTGCTGCTTCTTCTTCCCATCCCATTACCCTCAGGGACATGATAATAACTTCAAGCTTCGTTTATCCTACCTCCTCATTTTCATATCTAATATATATTTGAAAGACTTGCCGATTATTCAGTCCACAATATTTCATTTGTATTACAAATTCATTACACTTATGTGAAATATTTGTTATTTCCCCTCATTACATAATATCAGATTTTTATTCGTCAAAATATAGTCCTAAAGTTAGTTTTTCTATGGCCCTAGTCTTTGTATTTACTACAGTCCTATAGGAAACTCCTAGCATACTGGCTATATCCTCTAGCCTCATCTTTTCAAAATAGTAAAGGATAACTACTTGCCTCTGCCTATCTGTAAGCCTGTTTAAGGCTTCTAAGAGATATTTTTTATCTTCCCTGTCTAAGATTTCTTCCAAGGGTTCTTTGTCTTCCGACACCAACAGGTCCATTAACTCCACTTCCCCATCTCCCACTACTTCATTTAAACTCTGGTGGACTTTCATCTTATGCTTATCTAGATAAAGGTACCTTAACATAATCTTTACATAGCCTAGAAAATGGACTCCCTTTGAAGGTTCATAATCCTTAATACATTCTAAGACCTTTAAAATTCCATCTTGGATTAAATCATGGTATTCATTGGGCTTGTTATAATACCTCCTAATGGAGCTGATGATTAGTGGCTGCAGTCTATTGATTATCTCCTCTGTAGATGCCTTGTCTCCATTTTTAGCCTTTTCTAATAACTCACCGAACATACTATCCCCTCCCTTTAGCTACAAGTATAGGGAAGGGAGGGAAATATTGAAAAATGGGACTTTCATAAAGTCCTGTAGGAAAATTTAAGGAATAACAAAAAGTCCTCAAAAAACATGAGGACTTTAAATTAGTCTAGCCATGAATTCATATAAGTCATTAAGTTATTTTTCCAAAATGGCCACAACCATTTTAACAAATCCTTCTTTTAAAATAGGCATTTTGGCTAAGAGGGTCAAAAAGTTTCTCAATGGCACTTCCCTATAATAGGAAACATTGTACTTTGTTTCCTTTAAAAGCTTATTGAACTTCTTTATAGTCATGCCATTTATGTAGGAAAAATATTCTCTTCCTTTTTCATCTCTGGCAATTCTAAAATCAATCCGCTTCTGGCCATCGGGTAAGTCCTTGACTAAATCCTTGTAAACCTTGATTAAGGTTTCGTCGGTGAAAAATAAATGTACCCAGGGAAAGCCTATGACATCGCTTAAGTGGG
>JAAYHU010000043.1 GCA_012735245.1 Tissierellia bacterium | reverse complement strand
CTCTAGCATATACACTTGTATTTTTAACTACTTCCTTAAATTCTCTATCTGAAATCTCGTCTAATTCTTGTCCTACCATAACTTCCTTTATAGATTTTGCAATACCCAATTCCTTGCTAATGGCAAAGGCAGTTTCCTTGTAGTCTCCAGTTATCATAATAGGTTTTATACCTGCTTCCTTACATTTTACTATGGCTTCCTTAGCCTCTGGCCTAGGAGGGTCTATCATCCCAACTAAGCCTACAAATATCATTTCATCTTCAATTGTATCTGAGGATAAATCCTTGGGCAGGCTATTAAATTCCCTGTAGCTCAAGGCTAATACCCTTAAAGCATCTTTTGCAAAGGACTTATTTACGGCCAATATTTTTCTTCTCATTTCTTCATCCAAAAGCTTTTTTTCTCCATTGATGGTGATATACTTACATCTATTAACAATTGTATCTGGCGCCCCTTTAGTAAAGGATACTATTTTGTCTGGTATATAGTTTTTATGAAAAGTTGTCATCATCTTTCGTCCAGAATCAAAGGGTATTTCTTCAATTCTAGGATATTTTTTATTCATATTTTTCTTGAGAATCTTACCCTTATGTCCTAAAGTAATCAAAGCTCCTTCGGTAGGGTCGCCTACTACTTTATAAATACCATTGGCACTATTAATATCTGCATCATTGGCCAATACTCCTATAGATAGGAGAAGTTTTAAATCTATATAATTTTCAATTTCTATCTTTTTTCCATTTAGGAGAAATCCTCCTGCTGGTTCATATCCAGCCCCAGTTACATGATAAACTTTGTTGCCTGTAAATACCCTTGTTACTGTCATTTCATTTTGGGTCAAAGTGCCTGTTTTGTCAGAGCATATGACAGTTATACTCCCAAGGGTTTCTACGGCCAACAGCTTTTTTACTATGGCATTTCTCTTGGCCATTTTATTCATACCTAAGGCTAAGACTATGGTCACAATGGCAGGTAACCCTTCTGGTATGGCAGCGACAGCTAAGCTAATGGCAACCATAAGCATTTCCATTACCTTTCTACCTTGAAGGATACCGACAGCGAATACTATTATACATATTAATATGGTAATTATGCCTAAGTATTTTCCCAGCTCATTTAACTTTTGCTGTAATGGTGTCAGCCCTTCATCATATGATTGAATTTCTGTAGCAATCTTGCCTATTTCTGTATTATGACCTGTTTCAACTACTATTCCCTTAGCCCTACCATAGGTAATAATAGTACTCATGTATACAATATTTTTCCTATCTCCTAAGGGTATGTCATCCTCATAGACTATGTTGCTGTCTTTTTCTACTGGAAGAGATTCTCCTGTTAATGAGGCTTCATCTGCTTTTAAGTTTGAGCTTTCAATTAACCTAATATCTGCTGGCACTATATCCCCTGCTTCAAGTAGGACTAAATCTCCAGGAACTAGATTTGCTGTAGGAATTACATCTAAATACCCATTTCTAATGACCTTGGCAGTAGGAGATGCCATCTTTTGAAGGGCTTCAAGGGCTTTTTCTGCCTTAGCCTCCTGGTAAATCCCCAGTAAAGCATTGATTATAACAATAGATATTATTACTATGGAATCCCTTATTTCACCAATAAGTATGGAAAATAGGGCTGCAGCTATCAAAATAAGTACTAAAAAATCTGAGAACTGGTCTATAAGCTTAGAAAGAAAACCTTCTTTGGGTTTTTCTTTCAATTCATTAGGTCCATATCTTTCTAATCTTTCTTTTGCCTCTAAATCTGTTAAACCCTTTTCTCTGCACGTCCCAAGATTCTTTAGTACTTCTTCACTCTTTTGTTTATGCCAGTTCATTGTCATCCCTCTCTTCACAATTTATTGTATGCCTATCCCTATATCTATATAGTTTGTCCCATGATTTTATGACTTGTTTTGTAAAATAACTTGAAATCACAATTATAAAAATAAAAAAGCTCCTATTTTAATAATAGGTAGCTTTTTTGAAACTGATTTTGGAAAAGTTTTGATTATAACTGCAAAGTGTAACCTGCCATTAGTAATTAAACTACTATTAAGCAAGTTTTGCAGTATTAACTATGGCCTTAGCCAAGACATCCATAGGATCAATTAATGGCTTTGTAATATGATGGGGTTTTAATACTAAAATAATTTCTGTACATCCACTGATTATTAACTCTGCCCCCTTTTCTATTAATTCATCACTTGCCCTTTTAAGAAGTTGAAGTGGCTTATTACCTAAGTTTCCATGTTTTATTCCTTCCTTACCATAAATAGCTTCCATTACACATTCTTTTTGGATTTCATCAGAGGGATAAATAATGCTAAAATCGGTTAAATATTTCTGAAATAGGCCTATTTTTCTAGTTCCTGTAGTTGCCAGCACTCCTACCTTCTTGACACCTGAATAGTTTTCTTTAATATATTTATTCAATTCTTCCAATGCATTTAATATTGGATAAGATAATTCCTTTTGGACATCCTCAATGAAATAATGGGCTGTTATACAGGGTATGCATCCAATATCTACTCCTAGCTTTTCTAAGTTTTTTCCCGTTTCTATTAAGGCATTTAAGGGGCTTTCTCCAATACCTAAAATTCCCTCAGTCCTGTCAGGAATTTTAGGATTGCTATCGATAATAACCCTAAAATGGTCCTGTTCTTTTTCAATCTCTGTTGCATCTACTATCTTCGTATATAAATCAATTGTGGCCTTAGGCCCCATACCTCCAATAATTCCTATAATTTTATCATTCATTATCATCCCCTCCCAATTAACCATTTTGACCTATTCAATTAATTGACATTTATTATACTCTATTCCTTCAAAACCTACAATAATATTATATAAGATATTGATTCTATAACAATTTTAATTGTGAATAAAAAAGTAGTTTAAAAACTAACTCGGTTTTTAAACTACTTTATCTAAATAAATCTTTTTCTTTAAGTATAGCTATGGAGTCCAGGCAATAAAATGTTGACTCCTATAAATGTAAATATTACGCAGATAAAACCTATTACGGCAAATAAAGCAGCGGGTCTGCCTTTCCAGCCCCTGTTAAATCTTAAATGGATGTATACTGAGTAAATCAACCAGGTTATTAAGGACCAGGTTTCCTTGGGATCCCATGCCCAATACCTTGACCAGGCAGCCTTTGCCCATATTGCCCCTGATACGATGACTATGGTAAGCATTAAATAGCCAAAAGCTATTACCCTATAGCTTAAATAGTCACAAACCTCATTATCTAGGAAAACCTTCTTATCCTTATCTTTATTCTTAGAATTATACAGATACATTATAGCCAAGCCACAGCCTACTGCAAAGGAGCCATAGGATATAACTGCAGATGCAACATGAATGGTTAGCCAATTGCTCTGTAATGCTGGCATCAAGGGCCTTATTTCCTTTGAAAGGGTGGAAGCATATCCCATCATGAGGAAGGCTATGGGCATTACAAATCCACCAACTGACGTAAATTTATAGTACAGCTGAATTAAAATATAGCACAAGACTATTCCCCAGGCAAAACTGCTGGCAAACTCAAACTGATTACTAAGGGGCAGTCTTCCTGACTCAATGATTCTTAAAATCATTGATAAAGTATGGATAACAAACCCTGCCATAGAAGCATATGTGCCAAACTTTCCTACCTTTTCCTTTTTTCCTATAAGATAAATAAAAAAAACTATCGATGAAAGCATATAGATTAATAGTGCAATTGTAAAAGTTAAATCTTCATAATATACAAGATCCACTATACTGCCTCCTTCCTCTTATTTTTCAGCTCCCCTAAGATCCTTTTTATCTGATAAGTAAATCCCCAACTATTTTGCTTTGTTATTGGTATTATTGAATCCGATGCCACATAAATATATTTCGGACAAAAATAGAAAGATAGCATAAGTCCTATAAGCAATATGAGACATCCAACTAGGACATAATAATAGCCATAATCTTGTCTGTAAGTTATTCACGTATATAGGGTAGGATCTTGGAATTTTATTCTTAGGCCATTATACGGCATTTCTTCATCTGGTTTTGCTATATGGAAACTTTCATATTTGTTGTCCTTATAAATAATAACTACATAACGAGGGTTTACAAGTTTTTGGGACTTTGTAATTGGATTTCCCATACTATCCATGGAAAAGTCTGGGAAGAAGCCATAGAGAAATACCATTAAATTTTCTGGTTCATAAAAGTGATGTTGACTGTCTCCAATCAGGCTGTCACATAAGATGTTTCCTTCCTCATCTGTAATTTCTATCCTATTGAGCCAGCCAAAATAGGATTGGTACAAGTCTAGACCATTATATTTCAAAGGCTTATTGACCCATATCTTGTCATCTCTAATCTTTTCCCCTTCTTCATAAAGGGAGACTTTACTTACATATTGTTTTATGCTATTGTCTTCCCTAAACTCCATATAAAAATCATCTAATACTAGGGTGAAATTATGGTCCGGAAAATTCATCTCTTGGCCAGGTAATAGACTTACACTGCCATCAACTGCAAATAGGTTGCCAATGAATCCCCCTATTACTATAACAATGGTTCCTATATGGGTAAGTGTTGAACCTAGGTTGCCTATTCTATTCTTTACAGCGTAAAAACCTGTACCCTTCTCTATTATCTTGAATCTTTTTCTTTTAAGTTCTTCCATCAGTAATCCTATATCTATATCATTTTCATATAGGTTTTCACTGGTCTCATTTACTTTTAGTGTATATGTATCTTTCATTCTTATTAATTGCCCAGGTAATATTTTAATAGTACAGCCTAAAAGATTATAATAAATATGGCAACAATGGTTCTAAATATTATGGAATTGTATATGTTGTCAAATTGTAGAATAACCATTATCCTTCCAAAGGTCGGATACAGGTTTAAATAATGCTCTGAGGCAAGGCCCTGAGGCACTATGGTTCCTATTATAGAGTAGGTTGCTATAATTAAAAACAAGATTACTCCAAATCTGAGACTTGTTAAGAAATTGGTAAATTTTCTTATCATAATCTTACTCCTATTCATAAAATTTTAGTGAAAAGAGTTCTAAAAAGAACTCTTTTTAGCTACTTATTTAGCTTTTCAATTAACTCTTCAAGCTCTTGGATTCTTTTTTCTCTTTCTGCATCTGTCCTTAATCTT
>JAAYHU010000042.1 GCA_012735245.1 Tissierellia bacterium | reverse complement strand
GGTGGTGATGATTGGAGTGAATTTTCTGAATTAACTGGTGGTGATGATTATGATTTAATAGAATGTGTATATGGCGCTATGGCTAAAAATACAGATGATTACATACATTTGATTTTTCAAGCTGATGCTGGTCCTGGCAATGCTCTACAAGATGAATCTCATACACAATGGGACAATGAGATTATCTATATAGCCTATGACTAATTTTCCTACCTGCTCATTTCCTTCCATTAGGGGAAATATTTTTTCAACATAATTTCCTTCAGGCATATGGCGCCTTCTCATCATCCTTCCGTGCATTCCCCTCATATGCATCATCTTTCCAGTGTTGGAGGAAGTACATAAGATATTATCATTTAAATCTCTAACTTCAATATATATATTTGCCAAATTAGCGTAGGAGTTTATTTCACTTTCATATAGGACACAGCCATTTTCATTGTATAACCTGTTTAAATCATTGCTAATATTCTCAAGCTTTTTTTGCTGTTCTTCCACTAGATAAGTCTCGAATCTTTTATTTATCATGGAATTGGATATAAGGCTAATTAAAAATATGGATATGAAAATAGAAAATATAAAGGATAAAATCAATTTATTGGATAGTTTCATTTTGGACCTCCAAGGAAATTTATTAGTAAATATATTATAACAGTTAATCTTGAAGAAATTGTGAAATAAAACTTTGTTTCTTCATAATTAATTCACATTTTAGAATTATAATGAAGTCAAAAGGAAAGGGGAGATTTTATGAAAAAGAAAGTAATCATACTGGCTCTAATCCTGGTCATGGCCATTGGCTCTCTAATTAGTTATGGAGAAAGTATTAAGGTTCCTAATATAGTTCTAGATAAAGGAAGTTCAAGATTTACTTCAGAAGATAGGGAAACTTGGGTAAGGGAAATGTTTGAATTTAGAAGGGAAGAATTGAAGAATGCCCTGGAAAGGGGATTGATTACAGAGGAAGAAGCAAAGATTTGGGAAGAGCATTTTGATTATATGGAAAAATTCCATGAAGAAAACAACTTTATGCCCTTTAGATGCGGAGGCTTTGGATTTGGCAGAGGAAGAGGCATGGGCTTTATGAGAGGACATGGTTTTAGAGGGCCTATGATGAGAGGATACTTTTAGAACTAAGGAGGAATACTCATGTTGCAATGGATAAAAAAACTATTAGAAAAATTAGCCAATGCAAATAAGGAAAGCTTTGGGGAGGAGCCACTAGATTGCTGTAAAATGGGTAAGAAAAATAGCTAAGGAAACTTAGCTATTTTCTATTTGAAACTTGTATCCTGCTCCATAGACTGTATGTATATACTGGGGAGACTTGGGGTTAGTTTCTATCTTTTGCCTAATATTTTTTATATGGGCATCTATGGTCCTGTCGAAACCTTCGTAATCATGGCCAAAGGCTGAAAGGATAAGCTGGTCTCTTGAAAGGACCATGTTTTGATTGGAAATTAGTGCCAATAATATTTTAAACTCATTAGTTGTAAGATTTGCATTTTTGTTATTTTTCTTAACTATCATCTTATCTATATCAATTTCTAAATCACCATTATTAAAGCTAAGCTTTTCTGCCCCAGGTCTGGAATGGGGATAGGCCCTCCTAAGTAAAGCCTTTACCCTGCTTACCAATTCTCTAGGGCTGAAGGGTTTTAATACATAGTCATCTGCACCAATAGACAGGCCTTCTATCCTATCCTCCTCATGGATTTTGGCCGTTACCATTATAATAGGCACATTGGAAGTGGCCCTTATTTTTTTGCAGACCTCTTCTCCAGGAATCTTAGGTATCATTAAATCTAATATAATCAAATGGATATCTTCCCTTTCGAATATTTCCAAAGCCATTTTGCCATCACTGGCTGTAAATATATTGAATCTTTCTTTTTCTAGATAGGCCCTTATTACATCGGCTATATTCTTTTCATCTTCCACAACAAGAATATTATTATACTCCATATAATCACCTCAGTACCATATTACCCAAAAATAATTAAAAAAACAAAAATAACCCTTTTATTTTGTAACCGTTTATGCTATACTAAAATATAATATTTAAAACATACTAAAATGCTATGAATTGGTAAAGTAGATTATATTAAGTATTACAGAGAGGATTCCCTTGGTGAGAGGAATCTATACAAGATATAATCGAAGTGCACCAAGGAGCATAGGGTCGAAGTCTAAGTAGACTTTTACGGCTGCTTCCGTTAACGAGCTAGGGTATGAAAGTACCTGAATTGAGATGGGGATTTTCTCAAAAGAGGACTTCCTCAAGCAGAGTGGAACCGCGAAAGTAACCTTTTGCCTCTGTATTTTTATTATACATTGGCATAAGGTTTTTTTATT
>JAAYHU010000005.1 GCA_012735245.1 Tissierellia bacterium | reverse complement strand
GACTTAAAGTTTATCATCCAGTAGAACCAGAGTTTAAAGAATCAGTAGACCCAGAAGTTTACGATGAACAAATAGGCATGATGGAAATGGTTCTAGATGTTGATTCCATAATTGCCGAAGTTAAAGCAATGAGAGACGAGTATACAAAATATTAATATATGAGATCCCGGTACGAAATATATGAGAGGAGGGGAATAAATGGGCAAGATTAAAGTTGTTCATTACATCAACCAGTTCTTCGCTGGTATTGGTGGTGAGGAAAAAGCAGACCATAAGCCAGAAGTCAGAGAAGAAGTCTTGGGACCAGGCTTAGCTTTAAAGGCAGGATTTAAAGACGAAGCTGAAATAGTTGCTACTATTATCTGTGGTGACAGCTATTTTGGTGAAAATATAGATGAAGCTAAAAAAGAAATACTAGAAATGGTTAAAAAATACGATCCAGATTTATTCATAGCTGGCCCAGCATTTAATGCAGGTAGATACGGTGTGGCTTGTGGTACAATTGCAGATGCTGTTCAAAATGAGTTAGGCATTCCCTCATTAACTGCCATGTATGAAGAAAACCCAGGAGCAGATATGTTTAAAAAATCTCTTTATATAATTTCTACAAAAGATTCTGCTGCAGGAATGAGAGATGCTGTTAAGAAAATAGTTCCATTGGCATTGAAATTGGCTAAGGGTGAAGAAATAGGTACACCTGACGAAGAAGGCTATTTACCAAGAGGAATTAGAAAGAATTACTTTACCGATAAAAGAGGTTCTGAAAGAGCAGTTGAGATGCTAATCAAGAAACTTAAAGGTGAAGAATATGTAACTGAATTCCCAATGCCTGACTTTGATAGAGTGCCACCTAATCCAGCAGTTAAGGATATTACTAAGGCTACAATAGCCATAGTAACATCAGGTGGAGCAGTTCCTAAAGGCAATCCAGACCATATAGAATCATCCTCAGCTCAAAAATATGGTAAGTATGATATAGAAGGAATAAATGACTTAACCCCAGAAAATGGAGAAACGGCCCATGGAGGATATGACCCAGTATATGCAAACGAAGACTTAGATAGGGTTATACCGGTAGACGTTTTAAGAGATCTAGAAAGAGAAGGAAAAATTGGAAAACTGCATAGATACTATTATTCTACAGTAGGTAATGGTACAGCAGTAGCCAACGCTAAGAAATTTGGTGAAGCAATCGGTAAAGACTTAAAGGAAGCCGGAGTAGACGCAGTTATTCTAACTTCAACCTGAGGTACCTGTACACGTTGCGGTGCAACAATGGTAAAAGAAATCGAACGTGCTGGTATACCAGTAGTTCACATGTGTACAGTAGTTCCTATCTCTTTAACAGTAGGAGCTAATAGAATAGTACCAACTATTGCTATTCCACATCCCTTAGGAGATCCTAAACTAGATCCTAAGGAGGAAAAAGCCTTAAGAAGAAAATTAGTTGAAAGGGCCTTAGAGGCACTTCAAACAGAAGTAGAAGATCAAACTGTATTTGAAATGAAATAAGAGTTAAGCTTATAAAAGGGTGATTTTCATCACCCTTTTATAAGCAAAATCAACCAACACAAACATAGAATTCTATTTAAAACCCATGTACAAAATAACTGAAAAGTACACAATGAAGGTAAAACTCATTTATTCTTGTTAGTAAACATAAGGACTTATTCCAATTTAATCATAAAAATTCATAGGGCTTATTTAATTAATTGAGGGCATAATAAGTAATATTTTCTGAAAGTTCGAACTAAAAGTTCTTTCTATAAATATAAAAGTAGATTTATTTACATAAAAAATTTGGAGGTGGACAAATGAATTATTCAGTAGTAAAAGGAACATCTTATGTTTTAGTTCATGCACCAGATATGGTTATCCATAATGGTACAACACAAACAACAGAAAGGACATTACATCCTGATTCTGAATATCTAAAGGCATTACCAAAGCATCTTCGCAGCTATGAAGAAGCTGTAAACTATTTGCCAAACCAAGTTTATATAGGCAATCATAAGCCTGAGGAACTAAGGAAAGTTGAGCAACCTTGGTACGATAAAGGTGCAGAGGATGCTAAAAGGGAAGGTAAATTTGGTGAAATAATGCCACAGGATGAATTTATTGGTTTAATTAAAATAGTAGATGCCTTTGACTTAGTTTTGTTAACAAAGGAATTTACAGAAGAAATTAAAGCTAAATTAGAAGCACATCCATTAATTGGAGAACAACTAATAGCTAGGTTAAAAACTGGAGTAGATTTAGCAGATGTAGAAAAGCAAGTTAAAGAAAATGGTGCAGAGGGACTTTACAACAACAATCAATTAGTTGGTTGCGTTAAGAAGGCCCATGACGTTGACGTTAACTTAAGTTCGCATGTATTGTTAGAAAACCTTGTATCTAAGGCTTCTGGAGTGCTAGCTGCATTACACCTATTAGATAAAAACAACATTAACCCAGAAGATATAGAATATGTAATAGAGTGTTCAGAAGAAGCATGTGGAGATATGAACCAAAGAGGTGGAGGAAACTTTGCTAAAGCTATTGCAGAAATAGCAGGTTTAACTAATGCTACGGGTTCAGACACAAGAGGATTCTGTGCTGCTCCAGCCCATGCCTTAATCTTAGCAGCATCCCTAGTTCAAGCAGGAACTTACAAAAATGTACTAGTAGTAGCTGGAGGTTCTACAGCTAAGTTAGGTATGAATGGTAAAGACCACGTTAAAAAAGGCATGCCTATCTTAGAAGACGTAGTAGGTGGATTTGCTGTATTGGTATCTGAAAACGATGGTGTAAACCCAGTTTTAAGAACTGACCTTGTTGGAAGACATACAGTAGGTACAGGCTCATCACCACAAGCAGTTATTACTTCCCTAGTTACAGCACCACTAGACAGAGGAAACCTAAAGATTACAGATATAGACAAGTACTCAGTAGAAATGCAAAATCCTGATGTAACAAAACCAGCAGGTGCAGGAGATGTTCCATCAGCTAACTATAAGATGATAGCAGCCTTAGGAGTGAAAAGAGGAGAACTAGAAAGAGCTCAAATAAATGAATTCCTAGAAAAGCATGGTATGGAAGGTTGGGCACCAACTCAAGGACACATTCCTTCTGGAATACCATTTGTTGGATTTGCTAGAGATGCTATGTTAGCTGGTGAAATCAATAGGGCTATGATTGTTGGTAAAGGAAGTTTGTTCTTAGGTAGAATGACTAACCTATTTGATGGTACCTCAATAGTCATGGAGAAAAATACTGGTAAAGTAGATGCTGGTAAAGGTGTATCAGAAGAAGAGGTAAGGGCACTCGTAGCAGAAGCTATGAGAGACTTTGCTTCACATCTACTAGGAAATTAGAGGTGATACTATGACTGAAAATATAAAAGGCATGATTGGCAAGGTATTTAATGACATCGCTGATGCATTAGAAACTGGACAATTTGGCGAAAAGGTCAGAGTAGGCATTACAGTAGCTGGTTCAGAATTAGGTATTGACAATATAGTTAAGGGTGCAGAAATGGCCCAAGCTAGGGACAAGGGTATAGAAGTAGTACTAATTGGTCCAAAGGTTGAATCTAATCTCACCCAGTATAATGTTGAAGGGGAAGACGCTCAACATAGAAAAATGGAGGAATTATTAGATAGGGGCGAGATTGATGCCTGTGTGACTATGCACTATAACTTCCCTATTGGTGTATCTACAGTAGGTAGAGTAATAACTCCTGGTAGAGGTAGAGAAATGTTCTTAGCCACTACTACTGGAACATCTTCTCCCCATAGGGTTGAAGCAATGGTTAAAAACGGTATTTATGGTATAATCGCTGCAAAGGCTATGGGAATTGAAAACCCAACTGTAGGTATACTAAATGTTGATGGTGCAAGACAGGTAGAAAGAGCCTTTAAGGAATTAGTAAGCAAAGGTTATGATATTAACTTTACTGAATCAGAAAGAGCAGATGGTGGAACCGTTATGAGAGGTAATGACTTATTAATCGGTACACCAGATGTAATGATAACTGATACTCTTACAGGCAATCTTTTAATGAAGGTATTTTCATCTTATTCCACAGGTGGTAGCTATGAATCTCTAGGCTATGGTTATGGTCCTGGAATAGGAGAAGATTATGAAAGAATCATCCTAATCCTATCTAGAGCTTCTGGCTCACCTGTAGTGGCAAATGCAATAAGCTATGCTGCAAACCTAGTAAGAGGTAACCTGATTAAAGTAGCCAAAGAAGAATTTGAAAAAGCAAACAAAGCTGGACTAAAGGAAATCCTAAAGGGACTTACTAAGGAAGCTAAAAAGTCAGAGGCTAAGGAAGAGGAAACAGTGGAAGCACCTCCTGCAGAAACTGTTACTGGCACCATAAGCGGCATAGATATTATGGAATTAGAAGATGCTGTTCGAGCCCTATGGAAAGCAGGTATTTATGCTGAATCCGGTATGGGATGTACTGGACCTATTGTAATGGTAAATGAAAACAAGATAAATGAAGCATTAAAAGCGCTTAAAGCAGCCGGTTTTGATGTAGGAGAGGCTGATCCTTGCTAAGCAATTAAACATCTAGCTCCAAGGCAACTTGGGGCTAAAATTTTGTAGTTTTTTACAAATTCTTAATCCATATTTAAGTTGTAATTTTACCTTTTTAGAGTTATAATTAAATCAGATATGAGAAATGATAAAGGAGGAAAAAAAATGAAAAAATTACTTGGCATTGCTTTAGCTATTGCACTAATAGCTGTAAGTCTAGCAGGTTGCAGTGGTTCAAGTTCAGGTCATGAAATAATACTTATCACAGATAAAGGAAATATTGATGACAAGTCTTTCAACCAAGGTTCTTGGGAAGGTGTAGTGGAATTCGCAAAAAGAGAAGGTATTTCACACACTTATATAAAACCGGAAGACGATACAAATGATGGATACTTAGCAGCAATAGACCTTGCAGTACAAGGCGGAGCAAAGGTTATAGTTACACCAGGATTCCTATTTGAAGTACCTGTATATGAAGCACAACAAAAATATCCAGATGTTAAGTTCATATTATTAGATGGAGCTCCACATCCAGCAGATGATTTTACACCAGATATTAGAGACAATGTTGCAAGTATATTGTATGCTGAGGAAGAATCAGGTTATCTTGCTGGCTATGCAGCAGTAATGGACGGCATGAGAAATCTAGGCTTCATGGGAGGTATGGCAGTACCAGCTGTTCAAGCCTTTGGATATGGATACCTTCAAGGTGCCGAAGACGCTGCCAAAGAATTAGGTCTTCCAGATGGTTCAATAAAGGTTATATATCATTATACAGGAAACTTTGAAGAAAACGATACTAATAAGGCTACTGCAAGTACAATGTACCAAGAAGGTGTAGAAGTTATTTTTGCTTGTGGAGGTTCAGTTGGTAAATCAGTTATGTCTGCAGCAGCTGAAGCAGGTGCAAAAGTAATTGGCGTTGATGTTGACCAAAGATATGATAGTGAAACAGTAATTACATCAGCTACCAAAGGATTAGCTCCTTCTGTAATTTCAGTTCTTGAATCAATATATAAAACGGATAGTTGGGAACAATATGGAGGCAAGACTACTTACTTCAATGCTGAAAACGACGGTGTAGGGCTTCCAACTACAGTAATTGGTGATGAAAATGCAGACGCATTTGATAGATTTGAATCCTTCACTATGGAAGATTATGAAAAAGTATTTGGAAGATTAAAGAATGGAGAAATATCTGTTACTCGTTCAATTAATGTAGCTGACCCATCAGGAAATGCAACTGCTGAAGAGCTTACTTCTCAATTAAACTTAAAGAAAGTTGTAGTAACTACTAGATAATAAAAGATTATCTGCCTATTGGCTTATAAATTTGCAAGTAAAATATAAAAAATGGGGGAGGCTCAATTCTCCCATTTTTTATTAAAATAATATAATAGAATTGGATGAGGTAAAGTGGAAAAATATATTATTGAAATGATCAATATAACAAAAGTATTTCCTGGTATTGTTGCCAACGATAATATTACTTTAAGACTAAAAAAAGGTGAAATCCATGCCCTCTTAGGTGAAAATGGGGCTGGAAAATCAACCTTAATGAGTGTACTTTTTGGGCTATATCAGCCTGATGGTGGAGAAATAAGAAAAAATGGGGAAGTAGTCCACATAAACAATCCAAATGATGCCAATGACTTAGGCATAGGAATGGTACACCAACATTTTAAACTGGTGGAGATCTTTACAGTCCTAGATAATATAATCCTAGGTGTTGAACCCAGTAAAATGGGCTTCATTCAAAAAAAAGAGGCTAGGGAAAAGGTACTTAAACTCAGCGAAAAATATGGTTTAAAAATCGATCCAGATGCTGTTATTGAAGATATAACTGTAGGAATGCAGCAAAGAGTAGAAATATTAAAAATGCTATATAGGGAGAACGAAATCCTTATATTTGACGAGCCTACAGCTGTTCTTACACCACAAGAGATTAGTGAATTGCTGCAAACTATGCGTAATTTTGCTAATGAAGGCAAATCAATACTTTTCATTACTCACAAGCTCAATGAGATAATGGCTGTGGCAGATAGATGTACTGTTTTAAGAAAAGGTAAACTTGTAGGAACTGTAGATGTTAAGGATACAACGAAGGAAGAACTGTCTAGGATGATGGTAGGTAGAGATGTCAGTTTCAGAGTTGAGAAAAAGGAAAAGAAGCCAGGGGAAGTAGTCCTTTCAGTTAGAAACCTTTCAGTACCATCAAAAACCCACAAAAAAGATGCAGTAAAAAACGTATCCTTCGACATTCGCAGTGGAGAAATCGTTTGTATAGCAGGAATAGATGGCAATGGTCAAACAGAGTTAGTTGGTGCCATTACGGGTTTAGAAAAGGCAAGTGGTGGAAGAATATTCCTCAATGGAAAGGATATTACCAAGGCTACCATTAGAAAACGCTCCATAGAAGGTATAAGTCATATTCCAGAGGACAGGCATAAGCATGGTCTTGTACTTGATTATAAATTGGAAGAAAACCTAGTACTTCAAAGGTACTGGCAGCCAGAATTTCAAAGCAAAGGCTTTATTAAATTCGATGCAGTAAGGAAGTACGCAAACAAGCTAATTGACAAATTTGATATTAGGTCAGGACAAGGGCCTATTACCATAGCAAGAAGTATGTCAGGTGGAAACCAACAAAAAGCCATTATAGCAAGGGAAATCGATAAGAAACATGACCTGCTAGTTGCTGTTCAGCCTACTAGGGGTCTAGACGTAGGTGCCATAGAATATGTCCATAAACAGTTAGTAGAAACCAGAGATGCAGGGAAGGCGGTACTCTTAGTATCCTTTGAATTAGATGAAGTTATGAATGTTTCTGATAGAATTCTTGTAATGTATGAAGGTGAAATTGTAGGCGACCTAGATCCTAAGAAAGTAACTGTACAAGAGCTTGGGCTCTACATGTCAGGAGCAAAACGAGATCAGTTAAAGGAGATTAACGATGCAGGATAAAAATGATTTTACTAGAAACAAAAGGTTTAGTTTCAAACAAATAGCAGCTAAGCTTAACTTTTCTTCACTTACATCAGCCCTATTGGCAATTCTATTGGGCTTAATATTTGGTTTTTTTGTTATGCTTTTTGCCATGCCTGCCAACGCCTTAGCAGGGTTTCGCTACATAGCCTTTGGTGGCTTCAGCCGTTTAGGAGACGTCTTTTACTTTGCCACCCCAATACTTATGACTGGCTTGTCTGTTGGCTTTGCATTTAAAATGGGTCTATTTAATATAGGAGCCTCAGGCCAGTATACTATGGGAATGTTTTTTGCACTATATGCTGGCTTTATGTGGGACCTGCCAAATGGTATTCATTGGATTGCTGCAGTATTGGCAGGTATGGTTGGAGGCATGCTATGGGGGTTTATCCCTGGATTTTTCAAGGCCCTTTTAAATGTTAATGAAGTAATTACTTCAATTATGTTTAACTATATAGGTATGTACTTGGTAGATATGTGGGTACGTGGAAGCTCAACCATGTACAATTCCACAATTACCAGGACCAATTATTTACCCCAATCTGCTCAGATCCCATCTTTGGGAATTACAGGGTCCAATGTGAACTATGGTATTGTATTGGCCATATTAATAGGTATAATACTCCATATTGTACTTCAAAAAACCACCTTTGGTTATGAGCTAAAGGCTACTGGATACAATAAGCATGCAGCAGAATATGCAGGAATGAAGGGTAAAACTAATATAATAATAACTATGATGATAGCTGGTGCATTATCTGGCCTAGGCGGAGCATTTATGATCCTGGCACCATCTGGAATTCCAGGCAGCAGTATGACCTATGAGCCTGTTAATATTATTGCTGCTAACGGATTTAACGGTATTGCTGTTGCCCTATTAGGAAACTCCAATCCTATAGGAATAATATTCTCAGCCTTATTTATTTCCCACTTACAACGTGGGGGAACCCTAACAAACCTTGTAGGGTATAAACCAGAGATTATTGATGTTGTTATAGCCATTATCATATACTTTTCAGCCTTTGCAATGATTATGAATGCAGCAATTGGAGAATTTATTAAAAAGCGTATTAAAAAAACAGACTCCGATATAATAGAGGATACAACAGAAGAATTGAATGTAACTGATGCCTCTAATAATAATTCAAAGGAGGCGGAATAATGGATACCATATATTATTTAATTCAAAACATGCTTCCTGTTGCAACTCCCTTGCTACTAGTTGCCCTAGGAGGTATGTTTAGTGAAGTAGGTGGAGTAATAAATATAGCCCTTGAGGGAATCATGCTCTTTGGAGCCTATTTTGCAGCCCTTTTCGTATATTTTGTCCAAGATAGTGGAATGAATCCACAGGTTATCTTGTTATTAGGCATGCTAGTAGCTGCAGTTGCAGGATTGATATACTCATTGCTATTGTCCTTTGCAGCAGTAACCATGAAAGCAAATCAAACTATTGTAGGTACTTCTCTAAATATGTTAATACCAGCTGTAGTCTTATTATTCTCTAAGATGTTCTTTATGAGTGATGGTATTACTACTAGCATAAATTTCTATATAAGAAAAGTACCGGTACTGGGGGATATCCCCATAATAGGGCCTATGTTTTTCCAAAGAACATATTTAACAGTTATGATTGGCTTTGTGTTACTAATAATATCTACCCTGGTCTTTTATAAAACTAAATTTGGCCTAAGACTCCGTGCCTGCGGGGAACATCCCCATGCAGCAGATTCAGTAGGGATAAATGTTCATAAAATGAGGTACTTAGGCACCAGTATATCAGGTATCTTAGGTGGAATAGGTGGATTCTTCTACTCTGTAGGAATAATGGATGGTAACGTAAATGGCCATACAGGAGTGGCTGGCTTTGGTTTCTTAGCCTTAGCAGTAATGATATTTGGCCAGTGGAGACCTGGAAAAATATTTTTAGGTGCATTATTCTTTGCTTTCTTAAGGACCTTAGCATATTCAATTTCATTAATTCCATTTTTATACAATTTGGGTATTAATCAAACTTATTACAGGATGCTACCCTATGTAGCTACTATGGTGGTCTTAGCCTTTACTTCAAAGAAATCTAGGGCGCCCAAGGCAGAAGGAATACCCTATGACAAATCCTTAAGATGAAGGATATAGAAGGGTTTATATACAAAATGGCAAGATACTAAGTCTTGTCATTTTGTTTTTGTACTTTAATAATAATCTGATATAATATAGATGAGACCATAAATTAGGAAGGTTGAGTTTGATGAGACTTACCTATGATTTAACCCTTGAGCAAACCCAAAAATTAGTTATGACCCCTGAACTTAGGCTAGCTATAGAGTTGCTCCAATTTAATACCTTAGAATTGAAAGAATACATAGCAAAGGAACTAGAAGAAAATCCAATATTAGAAATAACCAGTACTCTTGAAGAATACGAAAATCTAGAAAAATATACAAACAATGAAGTAGACTGGAAGGAATATTTCGAAAATTTTGACGACTATAGCTATAAACATGAATTAGATAGAAATGTAGAAGAATATAATTTTGAATCCTTTATCTCCTATGAACCAACATTAAGAGAATACTTGTTGAATCAGCTAAATCTAATTCCATTGGAAAATAGGGGACATAAAATTGGTGTAAATATTATAGAGAATATAGACAACAATGGGTATCTAATAAGCCCCTTAGAAGAAATTGCAAAATCAACTAATTCCAGCATAGAAGAGGTAGAGATAATCTTAAATATTATTCAAAATTTTGACCCTCCAGGAGTTGGTGCAAGGGATTTGAAAGAATGTTTATTAATTCAAATTAGAGATAGGAAGGATATTAATAAATATATAGTGGAAATAATAGAAAACTTTTTAGAGGATCTGGCTTACAATAGGATTCAAAAAATTGCCAAGGCTTTAAATTTAGAAACCTACAAAGTTCAAGAGGCTTGTGACTTTATAAGGCAGTTAGAACCTAAACCCGGTAGGGCCTTTGGAAATAATGAAGATTTAGGCTATATAATCCCAGATGCAGAAATAAGGCTGGTAGACGGAGAGTTGGAAGTAATCTTAAATGATGTAACTGGTCCAAGACTAGGAATAAACAACTACTATAAATCCTTGTTAAGGGCTGGTAATGATAAGGATACCATAGAATTTTTAAATCAAAAGTTTAACTCTGCAATGTGGATTATAAGAAGCATAGAACAAAGAAGGACTACAATAAAAAAGGTAATAGAATCAATAATAAAATTCCAAAGGGAATTCTTTTTAGAAGGAGAAAAATCACTTAAACCCCTAACATTAAAGGACATTGCCAATGATATAGGGATGCACGAATCAACTATATCTAGAGCAACCAATGGGAAATATGTACAGACTCCAAGGGGCTTGTATGAGTTGAAATTCTTCTTCTCCTCAGGAGTAGAAGGCCATGATGGAGGCATTTCTTCAGTAAGCATTAAAAAAATATTAAAAGAAATAATAGAAGGAGAAGATCCTAAAAAGCCCTATAGCGATAATAAACTGTCTGAGATTTTAGGCCAAAGAGGGATTAAGATCTCTAGGAGAACTGTTGCAAAATATAGGGATGAATTAAATATACCGCCTTCCAATATTAGAAAAAGATATTGACAAAAATTTCTCTTTTCTATTGCATAAAAAATGGTAATAATATATACTAAATATAGTGGAATCAATATTCAATATTTCTTTGAGGTTCCTGGGACATTATTTCGCATTGCGGGACATATTTTGCCCAGGCCCTAATTGTGTAGGCTGTGAGGTGATGGGTTGGAAATTTTAAGCTTAATAGAATTAATTGCACCAGAGACAATAAATTTATTGGAGACTAGGTACATAATATTAAGAACCATTTTCTACAATCAACCTATAGGTAGAAGGAGTCTTTCAGACATCCTTGGGTTTAAAGAAAGGGCAGTTAGGGACCAGGTAAATTTTTTGAGGAATCAAGGGCTGTTAAAGATAGATATTATGGGTATGTATATTACCGATGAAGGTATCAAAACCCTAGAAAGCCTACATCCAGTTTATAATCATATAAAAGGTATACCTGAACTTGAGGTGAAACTGAAAAAACTATTAAAAATAAAGGAAGTATACATATTGCCTGGGAACTCAAGGGATAGCGGAATGGTTCTTAGGGATATGGGAAAAATAACTTCTAAGATAATAAAAAACACAATCAAAAATGGAGATATAGTAGGGATAACAGGTGGAAGTACCATGGCAGCAGTAGCTGAAGAATTTATTCCTGACAAGAACAAAAGGGACGTAATCTTTATTCCTGCTAGAGGTGGATTAGGCAGAAATGTGGAGACCCAAGCCAATTCCATTGCAGCAACCTTGGCCAAAAAGCTTGGTGCAACTTATAGGCTATTATTTGTACCAGATGGTTTAGAGAAGGAAGCCTTAGAATATATACTAAAAAATGAAGATATAAAAGAATCCTTAAACCTAATAGATAATATGAATGTACTTATTTTTGGCATAGGAAGAGCAGATACCATGGCAGAGAGAAGAAATCTACCTGAAGCAAGGGTTAGAGAATTAATTAAAAATGGCGCAGTGGCAGAGGCCTTTGGCCATTATTTTGACATAAAAGGAAATGAAATTTGGGAGTATAAGACAGTAGGTCTTTCACTAAATAAGTTTAAATCACTAAAAAAAGTTATAGCTGTTGCCGGCGGCGAAGAAAAGGCGGAAGCTATTATATCTATTTCTACATTGAATGAAAATATGATATTAATTACTGATGAATCTGCAGCAAGAAAAATCATTGAAATAGTAGATAATGCTACATAGTAGCTAAAATATAATGAATAGGAGGAATTTATATGTCAATGAAAGTTGGATTAAGTGGATTTGGTAGAATAGGTAGAGATTTTCTAAGAGCTTATGCAGAAAAAGATGTAAAGGATTTTGAATTAGTAGCTATTAATGCATCAGGGAACCTAGAAGACTTAGCTCACCTGTTAAAATATGATACCATGTATGGGAAATTCAAGGGCACCATTGAGGTAGAGGAAGATGGATTTATTTTAAACGGAAAGAAAATCAAGGTAGTTGCCCATAGGGATCCAGCAGAAATACCATGGGTAGATTTAGGAGTAGAATTGGTGGTAGATTCTACAGGAGCCTTTAGAGACAGAGAAGGCCTATCAAAACATATTAATTCTGGAGCAAAGAAAGTTATTGTTACAGCTCCTGCAAAGGGCGAAGACATTACAATTGTAATGGGTGTAAATGAAGATAAATATGATCCTGAAAACCATCACATTATATCAAATGCCTCTTGTACAACTAACTGTTTAGCACCAGTAGCTAAAGTAATTTTAGAAAACTTTGGCATCAAAAAAGGACTAATGACCACAATCCATGCTTATACTAATGACCAACAAATACTAGATAAAAGACACAAGGATTTAAGAAGGGCAAGGGCTGCTGCAGCTAATATAGTTCCAACTACTACTGGAGCAGCTAAGGCAGTTGCATTAGTTCTTCCAGAATTAAAAGGGAAATTAAACGGATTTGCTGTAAGGGTACCTGTACCTACAGTTTCTTTGGTAGATGTTGTATTTGAAGTAGAGAAGGAAACAACAGCTGAAGAAGTAAATAAAGTTTTAAAGGAGGCCAGTGAAGGCAAATTAAAGGGTATCTTAGGTTATTCTGAAGAGCCCCTAGTGTCCTCAGATTATGTAGGCGATCCAAGGTCATCTATTGTAGATGGATTATCAACCATGGTTATAGGTAATATGGTCAAAGTAGTTTCATGGTATGACAATGAATGGGGATATTCTGAAAGGGTCTTAGACCTAGTAAAATTAGTAGCTAATAAATAATTCTAAAAGGAAAGTCGGGCATTTTGCCCGGCTCAAACAGTGTTTGGTGGAGGTGCCATATGTTTAGTAAGAAAACATTGAGGGATTTAGAATTTAAGGGAAAAAAAGTCTTAGTAAGATGTGATTTCAACGTTCCCATAGATGATGAAGGGAATATAACTGATGATACCAGGATAAGATCTTCCTTGCCAACAATAAATTACCTACTTGAACAGGATGCACAAGTCATACTTATGTCCCATTTAGGGAGACCCAAGGGACAACCTAATAAAAAATATAGCCTAGAGCCAGTGGCTAAAAGGTTATCTGAATTACTAAATAAGGAAGTAATCTTTTTGCAAGATGATGAAGTAGTCTCCAGTACAGTGAAAAAAAGAGTAGAGGCAATGGAAGATGGAGATGTGGCCTTGTTGGAGAATACGAGATTTAGGAAAGAAGAAGAAAAAAATGATGAGGGTTTTTCAAAGGAATTGGCATCCCTGGGAGATCTATATGTAAATGATGCCTTTGGAACTTCCCATAGAGCTCATGCTTCCAATGTAGGAGTATCTACTTATTTACCATCAGCTGTAGGTTTTTTAGTTGAGAAAGAAGTTTCTATTATGGGCAAGGCTCTAGAAGACCCAGAAAGGCCATTTATAGCCATCTTAGGAGGAGCCAAGGTATCAGATAAAATCGGTGTAATAGAGAACCTTATGAATATTGTAGATACAATAATCGTAGGGGGAGGCATGGCCTTTACATTTTTAAAAGTTCAGGGCTACGAAATAGGTAAGTCCTTGCTGGAGGAAGATAAAATAGATTTAGCTAAGGAATTAATTGAAAAGGCTAAGGAAAAGAATGTAAAATTGATGCTGCCTGTAGATGTGGTAGTTGCAAAAGAATTTAAAAATGATACCGAATTTAAAACCCTTAGTATAGATAGTATTCCAAAAGACATGATGGGCTTAGATATTGGGGAAGAGACTATTAAATTATTCTCTGAAGAAATCAAAAAAGCTAAGACCATAGTATGGAATGGCCCCATGGGAGTATTTGAAATGGAAAACTTCGCTAAGGGTACATTTTCAATAGCAAAAGCAATGGCAGAATCTGAAGGCATTACTATAGTAGGAGGCGGAGACTCTGCATCAGCAGTTGAAAAATCAGGATATAGTCACAAGATGACCCATATATCTACTGGAGGCGGAGCATCCCTAGAACTGTTAGAAGGCAAGGTATTACCAGGAATAGCAGCCATTTCTGATAAATAATGAGCAGCTTTATCCAATGGACAATTCGCAATGCACAATTAAGATCTATTTACTATTACTTATTCACTATTCACTAAAGCAAGAGCCAAAAACATGACTAAAATAATTGTCAATTGTCACCTGATTGAACAGGAGGTTGAAAATGAGAGTTCCAATAATAGCAGGAAATTGGAAAATGAATAATACTATAAAAGAAGGATTACAATTGGTAGAAGAAATAAAAAACTCTAAGCTAAAGGAAAATGTAGAAGTAGTCCTTTGTGTTCCCTTTGTAAGCCTAGTGGAGGTAAAAAAGGCCTTAGAAAACACAGATATAAAACTAGGAGCCCAAAACATGCATTGGGAAGAAAGTGGTGCTTTTACAGGTGAAATATCACCGCTGATGTTAAAGGAAATAGGAGTAGACTATTGTATAATAGGCCATTCTGAAAGGCGACAATATTTCAATGAATTAGACTTTACAGTAAACAAAAAAGTAAAATCAGCCTTATTACATGGAATCAAACCAATAGTTTGCGTAGGTGAAACCTTAGAACAGAGAGAAAGCAATATAGAAAAAGAAGTAGTAAAATCCCAGCTATTAGCAGCACTTGAAGATGTAGAAAAGAAGGATATAGAAAATATTGTAATAGCCTACGAGCCTATATGGGCTATTGGAACTGGAAAAACTGCATCATCTGATGATGCCGACGATATGATAGGCTATATTAGAGAAGTTATAGGACAAAAATATGGAGATGAAAAAGAAAAAGTAAGAATACAATACGGTGGCAGCGTAAAGCCAAACAACATAAAGGAGCTTATGGATAAACCAGAAATCGATGGAGCCTTAGTTGGCGGTGCCAGCTTAAAGGCCAAGGATTTTGTAGATATAATTAATTATTAATTGGAGGACAATATGGTTAAAAGACCTGTAATGTTAATAATACTTGATGGCTTTGGCATAGGAAAAGATTACCCGGGAAATGCAATAAAACTTGCTAAAACACCTAATATAGATAGGTATCTAAGAGAATATCCAAACACTACCTTAGAAGCCAGTGGCCTAGCTGTAGGTTTACCTGAAGGCCAAATGGGCAACTCTGAAGTAGGGCACCTTAATATAGGTGCAGGCAGGATAGTTTATCAAGATTTTACAAGAATATCAAAATCCATCGAAGAAGGAGATTTCTTCAAGAAAGAAGAATTTTTACAAGCCATTGACAATGCAAAGAAACACAATTCAAAAATCCATTTAATGGGTTTAGTATCTAAGGGGGGAGTTCATAGCCATATAAGTCACTTATATGCCCTATTGGAATTGATGAAAAAACATGACTTTTACGATGTCTTCATTCATGTCATCTTGGATGGTAGGGATGTATCCCCAACTGCGGGAATAGAAGATGTAAGGGAGTTAATAGAGAAGATTAAGGAAATTGGCCTTGGCAAGATTGCCACTGTTTCAGGCAGGTATTATGCCATGGATAGGGATAGGAGATGGGACAGGACAAAGCTTGCCTATGATGCCTATACCCTTGGCATGGGCAGGGAAGATAATGATCCAGTCTTAGCAATTGAAAAGTCCTATAAAGAAAATATAACAGATGAATTTATTATACCTACCGTTATCAAGGAGGATAATAAGCCAATTGCAACTGTAGACCATAATGATTCCATTATATTTTTCAATTTCAGACCTGATAGGGCTAGACAAATTACTAGAGCCTTCGTAGATGATGATTTTAACGGGTTTAATAGGGAGAAAAAGGTCAATACTTTCTATGTGACCATGACAGAATACGATAGGACAATAGAAAATGTCTTGGTGGCCTTTAAGGAAGAAATTCCTAAAAATACCTTGGGAAAATATATCAGTGAAAAAGGACTAAAACAGCTTAGAATTGCTGAAACAGAAAAATATGCCCATGTAACCTTTTTCTTTAACGGTGGAATTGAAGAGCCCTTTGAAAACGAAGACAGGGTCCTTATTCCATCGCCAAAGGTGGCAACCTATGATTTAAAACCTGAAATGAGTGCCATAGAAGTTAAAGACGAAGTAATCAACAGATTAAATATGGATAAATATGATCTTATTATATTAAATTTTGCTAATCCAGATATGGTAGGCCATACAGGAGTAGTTTCAGCTACTGTAAAGGCCATAGAAACCTTAGATGCTTGTTTAGGAGAAATTGTTGACCTCTTGATTAAAAAAGGGGGCAAGGCCTTAATTACATCAGACCATGGCAATGCAGAAATGTTAATAGATGAAAGGGATGGCAGCCCTATCACATCACATACAAGCAATAAGGTACCATTAATATTTATTGGAGAAAAGGATGTTAAGCTAAGAGAAGGAATATTAGCAGACCTGGCTCCAACCCTCTTAGACCTTTTAGGACTAGAAAAACCTAAGGAAATGACTGGAAAAAGCTTAATAATCAATTGACAATGGAAAATGGACAATTTAAGAAAGTCTATATCTAGGACTTTTAAACTGACCCAATAGCATTGCTGTAACATTGTCAATTGTCAATTGAAATAAACTGCTAATTCTCAATTGTCCATTGAAAAAAGAAAGGGAGGAGTTTTCATGAGTATAATTGTAGATGTTTACGCAAGAGAGGTCCTTGACTCAAGAGGAAATCCTACAGTAGAAGTGGAAGTGTGGACCGAAAGCGGTGCCTTTGGTAGGGCTCTGGTTCCCTCAGGTGCAAGTACAGGAGCCTTTGAAGCTGTTGAATTAAGAGACGGAAATAAAAGCAGATATTTAGGCAAAGGGGTTATGAAAGCCGTAGAAAATGTCAATACTATTATTGCAGAGGAAATAATTGGATTAAGCGTATTTGACCAAGCTAGTATAGATAGGCTGATGATAGAATTAGACGGTACACCCAATAAAGGGAAACTTGGTGCCAATGCAATCCTTGGAGTGTCTCTAGCAGTTGCAAAGGCAGCAGCAGATGAATTAGGCATGCCGTTATACCAATATATAGGAGGAATTAATTCCAAGACCTTACCTGTACCTATGCTAAACATACTAAATGGTGGGAAACATGCAGACAACAATGTAGATATACAGGAATTTATGATAATGCCTGTAGGTGCACTAAACTTTAGAGAAGCCTTGAGAATGGGAACTGAGGTTTTCCATAGCTTAAAATCGGTTTTACAAGCTAAGGGCTTAAATACAGCAGTAGGCGATGAAGGTGGCTTTGCACCAAATTTATCTAGCAATGAAGAAGCCCTAAAAACCTTAGTAGAAGCCATAGAAAAGGCTGGATATAAACCAGGTGAAGAGATAGCCCTTGCTCTAGATGTGGCAGCCACAGAATTGTTTGATGAAGATAAAAAAGTATATAATCTTGCGGGAGAAGGAAGAAGTCTTACAGTAGAAGAAATGATAGACTTTTATGAAGCCTTAGTGAATAAATATCCAATTATATCAATAGAAGATGGTTTGGCAGAAGACGATTGGGAAGGTTGGAAACTCTTAACCGAAAGATTAGGAAAGAGAATACAATTAGTAGGTGATGATTTATTTGTTACCAATACTGAAAGACTGAAAAAAGGCATAGAATTAGACGTTGCCAATTCTATATTAATAAAATTGAATCAAATAGGTACTTTAACTGAAACCCTAGATACTATTGAAATGGCAAAGATAAATGGCTACACTGCAGTTATATCTCACAGATCTGGAGAAACTGAAGATACGACTATTGCAGATCTTGCAGTAGCTACTAATGCAGGGCAAATAAAAACTGGTGCTCCTTCAAGAACAGATAGGGTGGCAAAATATAATCAATTATTAAGGATAGAAGATAAGCTAGGTGAAGAATCCATATATAAAGGAATTGAATCTTTTTACAACTTGAAAAAATAATTGAAAGGAGCATAAAATCTTTAAATGTAGACTCAGTCTACACTATTGATTTTATGCTCCTTCTATGATAAAATAGTAATGTTTTATGGGACTAGTAAACATCCATTATCTATGCAGGAGGTGTAAACATGACCACGTTTTTTTCCATATTAGTACTTATATCAAGTATATCCCTAATAGTTTCAGTAGTGTTACAGGAAAGCAAAGAAGGCGGATTGGGAACAATATCAGGAGACTCATCAGCTTCCTTATGGGGTAAAACAAGAGGAAAAAGCCGAGAAGATGTACTCAAGAGAATAACAGTTATATCATCTGTTATCTTTTTAATATCTACACTATTTTTAGCAGCTCAATAACGCAAAGGAGGAGAAAAAATGGAATTAGCTTTAATTGGTGCGCCAATAGTAGGTATATTGGCATTATTGTTTGCTTATTACAAGGCAAGCAGTATTAACAAAGTAAGCCCTGGCAACGACAGAATGATAGAAATATCATCCTACATTCAAGAAGGGGCTATGGCCTTTTTAAAGAGGCAATATAGGTCTTTAGCTATTTTTGTAGTTGCTTTATTTATCATCTTAACTATAGCTCCAGGACTTGGAATTAGCACGGCTATATGCTTTGTAATGGGAGCCCTATTTTCCGCTTTTGCTGGTTACTTTGGAATGAGAGTGGCTACTAAGGCCAACGTAAGAACAGCAAATGCTGCTAGGGAATCTGGTATGACAAAGGCTTTAAATGTTGCCTTTTCAGGCGGTTCAGTAATGGGAATGTGTGTAGTAGGCTTAGGAATTTTAGGAATAGGTGTATTATATTTGATTTTTAGAGATGAGACTATTGTTACCGGTTTCAGCCTTGGTGCTTCATCTATTGCTCTATTTGCAAGGGTAGGTGGAGGTATTTATACTAAAGCAGCTGACGTTGGTGCTGACTTAGTAGGTAAAGTTGAAGCAGGAATTCCTGAAGACGACCCTAGAAACCCAGCAGTAATTGCCGATAACGTGGGAGACAATGTAGGAGATGTGGCAGGCATGGGTGCCGATTTATTCGAGTCCTATGTTGGAGCTATTATCTCAGCTATTACCCTAGGAATTATAGCTCATGGAGAAAAAGGATTACAATATGCCCTTGCACTTTCATCAGTTGGAATTATAGCTTCTATAATTGGGGTATATTTTGTAAGGGGCGACAAGGACCCACAAAAGGCGTTAAATAATGGAACTCTAGCAAGTTCATTAATTACTATAGTAGCAGGCTACTTTTTAAGTAAAGTTATATTAGATTCAGTTAAACCATTTATAGCTATCTTATCAGGTTTAGTTGTAGGTCTTCTTATAGCTAAAATCACAGAGTACTATACATCTGGTGATTATAAACCAGTTCAAAGAATTGCTAAGGAATCAGAAACAGGTGCTTCTACCAACATAATCGGTGGTCTGTCAGTTGGTATGATGTCAACTGCTGCTCCATTGGTTAT
>JAAYHU010000041.1 GCA_012735245.1 Tissierellia bacterium | reverse complement strand
TGCTAGGATCAAATTTATAAGTCATTCCAGATACATGTGGGAAATGGCCTGCCTGTTCAGGATAAAGGTTGACTCCATGTTCCATAGCAGCTAGGATTTCCTCTCCAGTAACTTCTATAACTGCTAAGGTATTGGTAAATGGGAAGGCTGTTAAGATATCCTTGATTTTTACCTCTCCAGCTGGTATGGAAGCTCTTATGCCTCCACCGTTGGTCATGGCAATATCTGCCCCTGTTGACTTCCTCATGACATCAGTGATTAAGTTGCCTAAGTTTGTCTCTCCAGTTCTAACATTGGCCCTTTCTCCATCTAAGTCTACCTTGGTAACCCCTACAACTACATCTGTTACCTCTTCATTTCTTTCCTTTATCTTTCTTATTTCTTCTTCTATTTCTGCATCTGGTTCTAAGTCTTGAAGTTCTTCAGTATTGATTAACCTTGCCTCCTTCTTAACTACCTTTCCACCTTCTATTTCTAAGTCTACTATACCGATATTGCTCAAATAATTTCCTGTTTGGACTAAGAGAGTATCTCCTATTACTTCATTTAGCTCTTCATGGCTATGGCCATCGATGATTAAATCTATGCCTTCCACCTTTTCTGCTACTTCCTTGGAAGTGGTCTCTGCAGTACCTTCAATGCCAAGATGGACCAGGGCAATGATTACATCCACTTCCTGCTCTTTCAATTCCTTAACCATCTTTTCTGCAACTAAGACTGGATTTTCAAACTTGATTCCCTCAGTGTTTTTAGGATGGGATTTGTACTTGGTCTCTTCAGTACTTAGGCCGAATATGCCCACCTTAAAACCGTCAAATTCTATTATGGTATAAGGCTCAAAGTCTGAACTTCCATCTGCTTCCTTTACTATATTGGCTCCTAAAATTGGGAATTCTGCCATGTCCCTTAGTTCTAAAAGTCTCTCATAGCCGTAGTTAAAATCGTGGTTGCCAGGAGTCATGGCATCGAAGCCTAGTAGGTTCATCAGATTAATCATGGCTTCCCCTTGAGAAATATTGATGTCAATAGTTCCATGGAGAACGTCTCCTGCGTCTAGTAAAAGCAGGTTTTCATTTTCTCCCCTTAGCTGGTCTAGCTTGGCCTTAAACTTGCCAAAGCCCATGGCTCCTTCCCTTTCATCAGGAGATATTCTCCCATGAACATCGTTTACATGGACTATGGTAAGCTTAGTTGCTTCTTCTGCAAAAGCCTTAGTCCATGTACCAACCAATACCCCTAAGACTAGGACCAAAGACAAAAACAAGCTGAAAATTTTTTTGTAATTTAATCTCATACATAACCCCCCTTATTTTTTCTCACCTTTATCTTACCCAATACACTTTATTTATAACTTATTCTAGAAATATTTAAAAAATCCTTCTGAATTAGTTCACAATTCAATATACAAAATCCACAATTATTAGGGCCAGCTTTGGAGAATATACACAAAAATGACAAACCCTTGTAGGATTTGTATTTTGTATTTGTATAGTTTTTCAGTGCCTTTACAATGTCAATCATCTTATATGACTGTCAATTGGTTACAGTTTTACCTGGGAAACTATTTTACCTAATCTTTCAGATATATCCTTATTCTTCTCTATAATAGTATTTATTTCATTTATGGCATTAACTATATTAATATTCTTCTCTGCAATATTAGTAGTTGATATGGTAGACTGTTCTACAGTAACAGTAATATCCCTCATAGACATGGATATCTCATTTACTGCCTTGGCCAGCTCCTCAGTAGTAGTGTGTAAGTCTGAAATTAATTGGTTTAAATATGCCCCATCTTCCTTGTACTGATTAACGGCTTCAACCATTATTTCATAATCCTTAACTACATCTTTTTCCATGAAGTTCATTACCATGGCTATCTTGTCCCTCAATTCCTCTACCGCTGCAGTTATGCTCTCTGTAACAGCTTGAATTTCTCCTACTGTTTCATTGGAGCTTTCTGCCAGTTTCCTGATTTCATCTGCAACCACAGCAAAGCCCCTGCCTGATTCTCCTGCCCTTGCAGCTTCTATGGCAGCGTTTAAGGATAAAAGTGAAGTTTGCTCGGAGATTTGAAGTATGGCATTGGATAAGATATTAATCTTTTCTACTTCCCTAGAAGCATTAATGGCCTTCTCTATCTCTTTCCTTGCACTAGTATATAAATCCATGGACTTGTCTTTTGCCTGTACAAATTGCTCCCTTAACTCATCGGCCCTCTTGCTTATTTCACTGGAAGCATTGGCACCACCTTCCATCCTCATAACAAAGTCTTCTATGGACTTTTCTATATTAACAGAGGATTGGTCAATGGCAATGGCTGAAGCTGAGGTTTCTTCCATACCAGCAGACAATTCTTCAGTGGTAGCAGAAGTGTCCTCTGCCTGTTCCAATAAGTAATTGATCTTCTGCAAGGTTTCATCATGTATCTGCTGATTTAAGCTAACAGATTCATCAACGCTCTGCATGAATTCCTTCAATTTATTGATAATTAAATTGAAAGACCTATATAACTGTCCCAGTTCGTCTACCCTATTTAACCGGCCTTCATCAATTGATATAGATAAGTCTAGATTTGAAATATCCTCTGCAATTTTGACAGATTCTGCAATAGGCCTAGTTACAGAATTTGATAAATAAGATGAAATTACGAAAGAAACTACCAATACAAGTATTATGGCTCCAAAGGTCAAAGTAATGACCCCATTGATACTGCCCATTACATTTTCCTTATCTATGGCCACTCCAACCTTCCAGCCTGAATCCCCTACATCTCCAAAATAAAACAGCCTGTCAACTCCATCGAAGTCCTTTACTGTCCTATTTTCAAGGGACAAGCCTTCACTGTCCATTATTTGAGTCAGCTTGTTGTCTAGTATTTCACTGATATTAATAAATCCCTTTTCTGGGTCCGGATTAAAGCTTGGATTTATATGGGTTACAATATTGCCTTTATTATCTACTAAAAAGGCATAGGAATTTTCTCCATAATCCCCCTTATTGGTAAGGTCTACTAGGTAATTAATGTAGATATCAGTGGATATGGCTCCCCTTCTAAAGGATTTTGTTGTAAACTGCTTAGATATGGTAATTACCATGTCTCCAGTAATGGCATCTATATAGGGTTCAGTAATATAGAAGTCATCTGTAGCCATGGCTCCAATATACCAGGGCCTAGCAGTAGGATCAAAATCCATAGGTACATCAGTACCTACTGGAAAGTAGTGGTCCTTATTGCTATAGCCTATATAGTAGAGATTATCTGGATATTTGTTTGTAATCTCTGTCATAAGGCCTACCATGTAATCTGGTTCGTGATTATCATTGTATAATATTGCATCTAAGGTGGTTCCCAAAAGGTTTTTTTGTAATTCTATCCACTGGTTCATTTCCTGTGCAGTTCTTTGGGCCTGTAGTTGAACCCTTTGATTTTCTGCTTCCTTAAGCCTAGTAATAGATAAGCTGTAGTTAATAATCGACAAAGATACTACAGAAATGATACAAATAATCACAGAAGATAACAAAAGTTTACCCTTTAGCTTCATAGGTACCTCCCCATTTCATATCTTTTACAAACTTCTCCCAAATACTCCCACAACTTACAAATTATAATTACAGATTTATAAATTAAGTATAACATTATTGGAATTTAATAGCAATTTCTAAGGTCTCGTTATATTCTAGTCAAGAGAAATATATCAAAAGGCCTATCTATGCTAAAAAAGTAAGAATTCTGGTCCAAAATGTATTTTTCCCGGGAAATATATCGAATCAAAAAATTTTAAAATTACAATAGTAAATTTTGCCCTCCTATTCTATGTAATAAGTGAAAGGTCACAAAAGGCCTAAAACTAAAGGGGAGGTGAAATAATGGCTATTGGAAACATAAAGGAAAAGACTACCTTAAGGCTTGAATTGGACGGGGGAGTAGTAGACGGCAAGCAAAAGCTCATACCAAGATCCTTCTCACAAATCAAGACTACTGCCAGCGATGAAGAGCTTTACAACACAGCAACTGCCATAGCAAGCCTTCAAAACAAGAATTTAATGGGAGTTAAGAAAATCGAAGTCTCATCATTGTGGGAAGAATAATACCAATGGACAATTCTCAATTAATTAAATGGAAGGGGGTGAAAGAATGGAAAATAGAAAGCTAGAATTGGAATTCCTAAATGAAGCAGGAAAGAAATTTGTCATTTCCATAGATGATCCCAGGGAGGATTTGACAGGAGAAGAAGTAGGCCAAGCCATGGCAGATATAATAGCCAATAACGTCTTTGTATCTTCCATGATGGACTTGGTTGAAGCCAAAGAAGCAAGGATAGTCACCACAACTATAGAAAAGCTTGAAATTTAATTAGAGGGGCAAATGCCCCTTTTTTAGTGCTTAAACTTATATAAGCCTTCTTTTAACTCCTTGGCCAGTTGAGCCAGTACTATGCTGGATTCTGCAATTTCAGCTAAGGAAACTGTCTGTTCCCCTACAGGAATTAACTAGTAAATTTTCTTAGTCCAATCTATTTATTTTATATAGGCATAGGGAGGTGGAAGGATGGAAGAAATATATACTAGTATAGCTAATCTTGGTTTTCCTATCGTCTTATCCATATATCTCTTGGTTAGGATCGAAGGAAAGCTAAATCAGCTATCGGAAAGTATAATGGAATTATCCAGAACCATAGCAGCACAAAAGTAGGGTAAAGCAAATGCTTTACCCTACTTTTACCTTGGTATACAGATTACCTGACCTATTTGTAGGTTGTTTGGATTAACATTTGGATTTGCCCTCATAATGGCTTCTACAGTAGTGTTGAACCTTATAGCCAATAGATAGAAAGTATCCCCTGCCCTTATAGTATAGGGAGTAGTCCCTGGAGGACAAGTGCTGGGTGGCGGAGTAACACAATTTACCCCAAGAGCAGTCCAGGTCCTTATACCTACTATTCCATCTGGAACTAGGTTTCTACTTCTTTGGAATGCAATTACTGCAGCCTGTGTCCTATTTCCAAAAATACCGTCTATTGGTCCCGGATCAAAGCCTGCATTTCTCAAAAGCTGTTGAAGGCGGGTAACATCAGGACCCCTACTGCCCATAGATAAAGTAGGACAATTACTTGGGCCAGGTCCTGGGGAAGGTACACAGATAACTTGACCTATAAACAATCTATTTGGATCTACTCCTGGATTAGCAGCAATTATAGCATCTACAGATACCCCAAAGGTTCTAGCAATGGAAAAGAATGTATCCCCTTGTCTTATGGTATATGGCATAGAATTTGGGGGACAATGTTGCATATTACTAACCATAGGTTTTCCTCCTTTTTCAAATTTGTGGCTTAGTATAATATATTCAAATGAATTTTTTTGGTTACGATGACTT